>CAZIVK010000315.1:0-2510 GCA_964542515.1 uncultured Oscillospiraceae bacterium
GCGCTTGAATGGCATTCAAGAGGTCAGCGGTTCGATCCCGCTTATCTCCACCAATCATAGAAAACTCGTTTCTGTAAGGAAGCGAGTTTTTTGCTTTGTGCGGCAATATCCAGCCCTACAGAGCCATACATAGAGCTTACCTGACCCATTGAATTTATCAATTTCCGTAAAGGCAATGAAGCTCCAGCCACCCTATCCAATAGGTTAGGGTGGCTGGTCTTATTTTATAAGTAATGAGATAAATTTGCTAACATCACTCTGTCAATATCCATCTTTATTCCTTTGCTGTCGGCTCATACAGAGCGATGCCTTTGGCGTCATAAATGCTTGCATCCATACCCATCCACCAGTAGCCCTCATCAACCCGTTCACCGCTGTTGTTGATTTCTCTACGATCTATGATGGAGCGGTAGCGTAGGCCGTTTACATCAACAACCTCAATGTACAGTATCAGTGTGCTGCCGAGGGGTATTTCATATGTGTTATTTAGAGCGTAATAGAATGATCCGGAGGTACCCACTGGTTGTGCGGGCTCCGGCCTAGCTCCGTTTTCATTTTGATAATTCTCAAAAAAATCTGCATTGTCCAAGGGAATGTCTGTTCTGCCGATCTCCTGACCGTCTAGTTGCTCCACCAATGTGACAGATTCCACTGCATAATCCTGGTTGCTTTTTAAATGAAGGTCAACGTCAACCACTCCGTCAAGACGCTGCATATATACACCATCCCGCAGAGTACCAGTGGTATTGCCGTTAAAATTAACGTTGACAACAGGCAGGAAATCATAGCGTGAAGAGATGTACCAGCCCAGCTCTTCCGTTCTGATATTGTCGTTATCACGGAAAATAACTTTGAAGTTATTTGTCTCTGCAAAGAGCGGGATATCAACCACAGTGGTAAATTCCCCTTTTGAGAGAGTCATGGGATGTTCTGTACCTTCAATAATAATTGAAGTTTTTGTTCCTGTGGTGTATTCCTTTGGAAGAACCGAGCAGAGTAGCTCGACGGTCTTTGCGTTGTAGTCTGCGTCTCCATACTCCCATGTGTTGTTAGCTAAAAGACTGGCTTGCTCCTCCAATCTAGAGTTAATATTTGAATAAATATTGTTTACTCCATTACTCATATAACTCATCTGGCTGCTTATATTGCCCTCCAGATTTTTAATCTGCTGCTTTAAGTCCGCAATCTGAACCAGACAAACTACAACAAGAATACATGCAGCAGTGGCTAGAATGGACGAGAGGTTCTTTTTCATATGGGGCCTCCAATAAATTTTGTTTAGTTACCCTTTTTGATTCACCTGCCAGCGCACGATAGACAACCGCGGCCAAAACAGAGGTACCGGTGAATGGAACACCAACTTTCTTTATATTCAATGCCTCTTGACTTTTCTAAACATCATTATATACCATTACGGTTTGTGTTTTCAATAAAAGTAATTTATTTTCCAGGAAACATGGTACAATTGAAATACTAAGATGATATGAGGGATTAACATGTACATAGATATTAAACGCATTGAATTTGTGATAAATATAAGCCCAAATGGGGATAATGTTATTTGCTCAAGTGACTGTCTTACCGCTTGCGGAGTGTGTCAAAAAACAATGTCTGCACTAAATTGACTATTTATTAATAACTGCTATAATCAAAATATAGACAAACTGGAAGGATGTGACCCCATGGACGGCGACCCTCGAAGTATACAGAATAGCGCTCAACCCCCAGTGCAGAAACGTACTCTGAAAGGTAATTTCTTTAAGCGGACTGTTGTCCGCGTGCTTACTATTACCTAAATTTGTATCACTGGGGAGTTCCAACAAATGAAAGGAATGATTCCAGTGAACTTTTTAAGAAGAAAAAATATTAATCAGCAAATCCAGGAAAATATGAATGGAGCTGAGGATACCCTTCGTTCCTATGCTTTCCTATCTACAAATGATCTCTTTTTACAGTTATCCGCTACGAAAACAGGACTTACGAGTAAAGAAGTTGAAGCCAGACAGAGTGAATATGGAAAAAACATAATTTCCTCAAACAATGATAGTACAACTCTATATATACTGAAAGAATCAATTGTTAATCCCTTCAACATTATTTTACTTCTCATAGCCACAACCACTTATTTTACAGATGTTATTATGTCATCAAAACCTGACTATCTGACAGTCATAATTATACTATCTTTGGTACTCCTAGCCAGTACAGTTGCCTTTATTCAGAGTCAGCGCTCTAACAACGCTGCCGAGAGCCTTACAAAAATGTTATCTAATACTGCCGAGGTCTGGCGAGATGGAACATTGATTGAAATCCCTATAGATGAAATCGTAACCGGAGATATAGTGCGTCTTTCCGCAGGTGATATGCTACCGGCGGATGTTCGGTTTTTAAATTCAAAAGACACATTTGTTGCACAGGCTGCTCTGACTGGCGAATCAAATCCTGTTGAAAAATTCAGTGAAGTAGCTACCTCGCACGAAGGTGGATTAACTGATTTACAAAATATTGGC
>CAZIVK010000316.1:0-2505 GCA_964542515.1 uncultured Oscillospiraceae bacterium
GCTTGTACCGGCAGGAAACCTACTATTTAAGGCCCGCTCATCCAAAGAGCCCTGGGAACTAGAGCGTATGCGCAAAGCGCAGGCCATAGCGGAAAAGGCGCTGGATGAGGTTCTGGCCATCATAAAACCCGGTATGACGGAAAAGGAAGTTGCTGCAGAACTAATTTATAGAATGCTGAAGTTTGGCGCAGAGCGCATGTCCTTTGACCCAATAGTTGTATCCGGCAAAAATTCATCAATGCCACACGGTGTCCCCGGTGATAACGTGATTAAAGACGGTGATTTCATCACAATGGACTTTGGTTGTGTATACCAGGGGTACTGCTCGGACATGACCCGCACAGTGGCTGTGGGCCACGTTACTGATGAAATGAGCCGTGTATACAACATAGTGCTTAAAGCTCAACAGGCAGGCCTTGAGACCTTCAGAGCGGGCGTGCAGGGCAAGGCCGTTGACGGCGCAGCGCGGAAAGTAATTTCAGAAGCCGGCTACGGTGAACACTTTGGTCACGGCTTCGGACATAGCCTCGGAATAGAAATACATGAGCCACCCAATGCATCTGCCACAGAGGAAAATCCACTCCCCAGCGGTGCCGTTGTATCTGCAGAACCCGGCATATATCTACCCGGAAAGTTTGGCGTTAGGATAGAGGATGTGGTAGTGGTCACTGAAACAGGTTGTGAGAACCTGACAAAAGCAAAAAAAGAACTTATTATTTTATAAAATCGTTGCACACTAGGGAAATTTAGTGTAGAATAAATTGGCTAAAGCTTAGCTAAAAATGCTATTTATATACATGGAGGTTATTTATGATATCAGCAGGAGATTTTAGAAATGGTGTCACATTTGATATGGAAGGACAAGTCATGCAGATTATTGAGTTTCAGCATGTGAAACCCGGTAAAGGTGCTGCTTTCGTCCGTGCCAAAATTAGAAACGTCATAAGTGGAGGAGTTATTGAAAGGACCTTTAACCCCTCAGACCGCTATCCTACCGCCTATATTGAGCGCAAGGACATGCAGTACCTCTACGCGGACGGTGATCTGTACTACTTTATGGACAACGAAACATACGAGCAGATCCCCATAAGCAAGGACACCCTTGATGACAACTTTAAGTTTGTCAATGAGAATGAAAATGTCAAGGTCCTATCCTACAAAGGTAGTGTTTTTGGCGTGGAACCCCCAACCTTTGTGGTTCTGACAGTTAAGGACACAGAACCCGGCTTTAAAGGTGATACAGCCACAAACGTTATGAAGCCTGCAACCCTCGAGACAGGCGCAGAAATCAGAGTTCCCCTGTTTATTGACATTGGGGAAAAAATCCGTATAGACACAAGAACCGGCGAATACCTCGAACGCGCAAAATGATTTTAAGAATGGAGAATACTATGGATATCAGAGAACACGCATCATACCTCAAAGGACTGTATGATGGTCTAGGAATGGATGATAGCACCCCAGAACGCAAACTTATTACCGCTCTTCTCAACACTATCTCAGAAATTGCTGATGAATGTGAGGACCTCAGAGAGGAGATCGCTGAGCTTAATGAGAACGCCATTGTTGTTGATGATGAACTTGATGAACTTGACGAGCAAATTCAGGAAATTATAGAATTTCTTGAAGAAGATGATGACTGCTGCTACGATGACGATGACTGCTGCTGTGAAGATGATGACGATGAAGACGAAGACGATGATGACGATGACGAAGACGATGACGAAGACGATGACGATGACGAAGACGAGATTGAATCATTAGCTCTAAACTGCCCAGTATGCGGTGAATCAGTTGAAATCACAGAGGAAATGTACAACAGTGGCCGCTTTGAGTGTCCCCACTGCAGTGAAACCCTAGAAATTGACTTTGGTGAAGAAGACGGATGCAGCGGATGCAGCGGTTGCGGCTCAGAGGAATAGTAATTACCTAGTAACATGAAAACACCCACTGTGGATCAGTCCGCAGTGGGTGTTCTTGGAGGAGAGAAAAAACTATGATAAAGTATTTTATAGGGGCTGTTGCAGGCGGAATTCTAGGGTATTTTGTGATTTACAAATTAATAGGTTGTTCGGATGGGGGATGCGCAATTACATCAAACCCATATTTGTCAATCGTTTTTGGAGTAATATTGGGAGTGCTACTTACGGTGGTAATTGTGCCATCGGCAAACGTAAACTCTCCAAACCCTACCAGAGGGTATAGAAAGATAACAGCTGAAGATGCAAAAGCCAGAATGGACAGTGGTGATAACATAATAATACTGGATGTGAGAACTGAGGCAGAATATAATGCAGGTCATATTCAGAATGCAATTTTATTACCCAATGAAACCATAATTAATAAAAAACCTGATTTGCTACCCGACCTTGACGCTGAAATATTGGTTTATTGCCGATCGGGAAATCGCAGTGCTCAGGCTGCAAAGAAACTAATAGCAATTGGGTATACTAACGTGTACGATTTTGGCGGAATCATCAGCTGGCCTTATGACTAAAGTGTTGC
>CAZIVK010000317.1:0-2500 GCA_964542515.1 uncultured Oscillospiraceae bacterium
CTATTCCCTTTGTGTAGGGGTATTATAAATTTCTGCTTTTGGCACTCATATCAGTGTATATAACATTATACAATGTAGGACCGTGTGAAATCAACTTGCTTCATATCAGGTGGAGACTCACTTTCTACGTTCCAGCTATTGGCCATAGAGGTCTCAACGTAAACAAGTTTGAAGAGATCCGCTTTGGGGACACCTAGTCTATGCGATAGCGTATTTACAATAAACTGATATTTTGCAGGAAAGCTGTCAGTAATTTTATCTTCAAATTCATTGAGTATGAAGCGGGGGATATCAAAAACCCGGTCTCCAACAACACCTTTGGGGTCAATAATACGGTACTCATTATCATGTCCAAGCAGGATATTGTCATGGTGTAAGTCACCGTGGAGGAGCATTTCACCGCTATATTTTTTGCACAACTCTAAGCAAATCTTTTCAGCAGCACTCATGTGTTCTGAGAGGATAGCATATTCTTTCTGAGTCCGCATGAACTCAGCTATACGGCTGACCCAACCCATGTATGTAGGGTATTTAGATTTGTCTAGAGGCTCTCTGTGCAGACCATCCAGGACATGGCAAAAGATATCAAGCCTTTCACTTGTGCTGGGAATATCACGTAGCTGAGTGCCAGGCAGTATTTGCTCTATCAATATGACGCCCTTAGGTTGATCAGCCTCATACACCCGGCAAAACCTAGTGCCGGAATACTCCATAAGAGCGTCTACTTCCATCTGCGTCTCATTGGGGTACTTTTCAAGCTTTAGCATACAGGGTCCATACTTTTTTGACACACATCTATAGATGGTGTTTATAGAGCGGTAGTCCATTTGCTCAAAGCAGGAGAGCTCCCACTTTTCTGAATACTCATCCATAAAACTTTCACCCCATATTAGAATCTGTTTTTGAAGGCTTGTACTTGTAAAGTATACCAGAATCTGCCCATAAAACAATGTTTTTAGCAAGATTGACAGAGATATATTTATGTGATACCCTAATCTTATTTCAAGGTCAGAGGGGTTGTTTGGTTGATGTTTCACAATCAGAAGGCGGAGGTTTTTATACCTGACGGAGTGGAGACAGCGTCGGCTTTAGAGCGCACTACCCACCTAGCAGTTGCAGCTCATCAAGACGACATTGAAATTATGTCTTATGATGGTATATTACAGTGCTTTGGAAAGCAGGACCGCTGGTTTACCGGAGCTGTGGTCACCAACGGCAGCGGGAGCCCAAGGGACGGCCTATATGCTGCATATACAGATGAACAGATGCAGGAAGTCCGCATTAAGGAACAAAAAAAGGCCGCATACGTTGGTGAGTATGCAGCTCAAATACTTCTTCAACATAGCAGCTCTGATGTAAAGGATGTTACAAAGAGCTACGTTGTTGAGGATATTATGCAGATAATAAGGCTTACAAAGCCAGATATAATTTATACCCACAACTTGGCGGATAAACACAACACCCATGTAGCGGTGGCGCTTAGGACCATACAGGCACTCAGGAAGTTGCCGCGGGAGTATCACCCTCAGAAGCTCTATGGCTGTGAGGTATGGCGTGACCTGGACTGGCTGGCTGACAGTGAAAAGGTTGTCTTTGATATTAGCCGGCATGAAAATATTGCATCCGCTCTGATGGGTGTTTTTGACTCCCAAATATCCGGTGGTAAGCGCTATGATCTGGCTATGATGGGAAGACGCCGCGCCCATGCCACTTTTGCATCTGCATACTCTACTGATACAGGAACTGCTTTGTCATACGCTATGGACCTAACCCCACTAATTAATGATGTAACCCTGGACATTGAGGCCTTCTTAAAAGAGCGTGTTGACTCATTTTTGAGAGATATAACCGGACGGGTTAAGGAGCTAGAGTTTAATCATTTGCCACTTTAGGCCACGGAAGTAGTGACCCAGGCTGGTTCCTGTGAACGATAATAAACTCCGTCATGACATTTTTATGCTGTCATGGCGGAGTCTGTTTTGTCATGTATCCTTACGCAGTATCTGTAAATATTCATCATAGGCAAAGGTGCGGTTTTTAGCTACATTGCTTGTTTGGACAAGGATGCCGCAGTTCATCAGCTTCTCCACCGTGCCTGCAACGGCGTTATAAGAAAGTCCAAGAGAAGAGGCAGTTTTCTTAATATAAATAATCGGATTGGACTCTAAATAGGTAAATACCCTTCCTGCGGTTTTTGCGCTTCTTCCCAAGGTTCCTATGATGTTTAAGTTCTTATCGTGCAGTGCAGTCAGCCGGTCAATGGTTTCAATCGAATCCTGTGCGGATTCATAAATCGCCTGAAGGAAAAACCGAACCCATTGTTCATAGTTGCCTTTACTGCGAACCTCCGTCATACGGTCATAATACTCGATCCGGTTCTGCTTGAGAAAGTATGAGATATAGAGCACCGGTGTGGTCAGTAAACCTTTTTCCATAAGGAACAGCGTAATCAGCAACCGTCCCACACGGCCATTTCCGTCTAGAAAAGGATGGATGGTTT
>CAZIVK010000318.1:0-2486 GCA_964542515.1 uncultured Oscillospiraceae bacterium
AAACCGCTAGTCTCTCAATGCCATTAACAACATCATCATTACTGGGTTTACGCAATGAAAAAGTTAACACAGTCACAGCGGTTAACACCACCAAAATTAATGCTGATATTCCCCTTTTGCTCATATTCTCACCATCCTTTCTTTAGTATTTCGAATTAATATCGCTAATGTCATGACTTGTTGGTAATGATGCCACATTACCAACAATTAAACCCTGATGCATGATACTTGAGACATTTGCAACAGTAACATTAACAAAACCTGAGTATTGTATTAACTGTTTATCATAGGGATGTCCCAATGTTAAAGCATGTCCCAACTCATGGATAACGTGCTTTTGTGTCTGTGAATTATTTGCAAATGTTTGGAGAGGACTAAATAATATTTGAGCCCAACTTATTAATCTTGTCGATGAGTATGCTGTGTAATGAGGTTCATCAACATCAAAAATCCTGTTATCTGCTGTGTCCCATAGAAGAGTTGTTGCTATTGTGTCTGATGCATGCTCACCAAGTAACCCATTCCAAACACCAGTTGAAGGAATTTGATAAAACACATTTGCTGAACTAACAGATGCAGGAATGGCATATACTTTCGCAGGAACAGCAAGCATCCATTTATCATATGCATTAGCAATTGCTCCTCTAAGTCCGGGATGTGTTGCTATGGGAATATAGGTGTCATAGTGTATCTGCAAATTAGCTTTCCCATTATAAAAGTTATTCTATTTAAGCACTATATCGCTTAATGTATAGTTTCCCGGTGTTCCACTCACCCACCATGCCATTTCATGAGCATTTGCCGAAATAGGAAGAATTAAAGTGCCGATTAGTAATGTTACTAGTAGAATAGCAATGGTTTTCTTCATAGTAATTTCACTCTTTCTCATTCTATCCTGCGTATGCTTCATAATACCCGGACACAGTCTCTGCAACTCCATATCGGTATACTGTTGCTGTTATGGTAAGCCTATAAGTATAACCAGTTGTCACATAATAGGTGCCGTCAAAGAGCAACAGGTCTCCAGATGCAGAGAGACCACTCCATGTTTTGATGGACATAAGACTTCCGTCTGTGTTTTTGCGTGCCAAAACTACCGTAGCTGTTATGTGTGATGTCTCTGATTTGCCAAGGACATATGCACCACACACTCCTCTTCCTCCATCGAACGAAAGATCAACTGATACCAGAGCGGTATTTGTCCAAAGTATCCCGATCGAGGCATCTAGTTCTTGGTTAATCCCCTCTCCAGCAGATGCTACTCCGCCCATGGAAAAGCAAAGCGCAACGGCTAGAAACAAGGAGAATCCTTTCTTCATTCCTACAATCATATGCATTCCTACCTTCTTCAATATTTTGAGACTTTTTTATGTCTCTACTATATATAACAAATAAAGAGGTGCTTTTGTGACAGGTGTTATAAAAGAATTTTTATTTTTTTACACTTTCTCCGATTTTAATGAGTTCTTCAGACTCAACTGACGATGATATTTGGAAAGTGTACCCGTCAACTTGCCAAATAAGCATATTCCTTTCATTTTCATCTGTTGGTTCGAACAAAAATGCTTTTATCCCGCTCAGCTCAAGTTCCTTATATTTATTATTTTCGCTGTCAACAAAAATAGTACCGGCATCAGAGGGCTTTTGATCGAATATTACTCGATTACCGTCTTTATCTGAATATATGATCATGAGGGTGTTACCAAATCTATTTGTAGATTGCTCGCTATACCCTTCTGGCAGGTAGGACGGAGCATATGAAGTCTCTCTTACTTCCTCCGAATCCTCAAATCGGATTTCAGTAAATTCCTCGTGCCACTCTATGATAGCATTGAAAATTGCATTTCTCGTTGCCTCAACACTTAGCAACACAACTGAAAGCAGTATTAAGACTAAAACTATACTAGCAGCAACCTTTCCACCTTTTTTTAACGCCTTCTTGATTTTGCTCTTTCTGTAACTATTCTTTATTAGAGCCCGTATTTTTCTATCAAAAAAATCGGAGGGCTGGTACTTTGAGTTAAGTTCCTCAACAGATGGTAGTGCATCTATCTCTCTTTGAAAGGCGTCTTGTGCTGCTACTTTAAGCAAAGCATCAAAAATTGCATCATTCCTATCATTATTAGTCATAATACTAACCCCCTTCCCAATTCAGCTCTTAAAGCTTTTCTAGCTCTACTAAGTCTGGCTCTCGTATTATCATCTGATATGCCAAGTATTTTAGCTATTTCTTTATCTGAGTATTGGTGAACATGTTTTAGAATCAATATATCTGAGTAACTCTTATGTAGCCTTAGTATTGCATCAGATATCTCCCGACAGGCTTCTTTTGTCGTCAACGACTCAAGTACTGGATCATGACAATCAGAGTAATCAAAGTACTCCTCTATAGGAAACGTAATTTGCCGATTCCTTTGTTCAATAATACTGAGTGATATGTTCCTCACTATAACAACAACATATCCCCTGGTTTTGTTACAGTTTAT
>CAZIVK010000319.1:0-2471 GCA_964542515.1 uncultured Oscillospiraceae bacterium
CGCTCTCAAACCACACCTGGGAGACGAAAAACGTGGACGGATAGACAAGGCTTCGCAAATTCTAGGGTTATCCAAATCGATCCGCACAGCAATGCGTAGTTTCTCAGGAGGTGAAGAAAATGTATAGTAGATATATTTCAGACAAGAACACAGATGAGATTTTTGCTCCGGTGGGTCAGGGAGGCGTACCCGGACCTATCGAGAGAGTCAACCCAAAGCCCATAACTGTGGATCAACATCCCGTGGAACACGACAAAAAAACAGGCCTACTTGGAGGCCTGTTGAAAAACTTTGATCTTAAGCTCGATACCACTGACATAATTTTATTACTTATCATCTTCCTTCTTTTTATAGAGGGGGACGATACCGATTTAATCATTACTCTTGCACTGGTAATTCTACTTGGATTATAGCAACATCCCTATGCAGGAGTCCGACCATCAGGCAGTCTGAATATAGCCGCATCCGGAATTGCATAACTAAGGTCCGATAGGGATGCACTATAGGTTAAACTGCCATCATTGTACTTTTCAGATCTTATGAGAAGACCACTATCAAGGGATACCCAATAATGTATTTCGGTTTCGGAATCAGGTAATGAAACAGTGACCCTTATGCATGCCTCTGAGTTGTAGTCCTCGTAACCTGCGTAAACTATCTGCTCCTCAGGGACATCGAGTATGTTTTCATATGTAGGGATCTGCGCATTGTCATCCGCTGATATACTTCCCTCTTTCCCGGTGTAATAGGTATTTGCAGAAGCGGCCCAAATATATGTTTTTTCGTTATACGTGACCACATTTTCTTCAATGTCACCGGCTGCGTTGAATTTGCTGACACGAACCATATCCTTTAGCACCCAAACGCTCCGCTTTAGGGACGTCTGTCCACCCTCCCAAAAAAGATAAATTAAGTAGTCTGCACCGTAACTCTCAGGGCGTTGAAGCTCTTTTACCAGAACCTTGACATTGTCCGGTGTGACCGCCACAACAACAGATGGCCTCTCCGATATGACAGGGTTATATATCCCCGCAATATCCCCAGTCTTGCCTTCCGTAGCAGCCGGTGGCAATACAATGGGTTTTGTGTTTTCTCCGGCAATGGTAGAGGAGTAAAAAATAATGAAAATGGCGGAGGTCAGCAATACTGCAGAGAGCACAGCAAAAACCGTCATCTTCCGCTTATTCATCTCTGTTTTCCCCCGATAAAGTCATCCGGCTTAGGACCCAGCCCGAAGTGCCAAAGGATAGCCTCTGTTATCTTAATACAGGCAGTGCCGTTACCGTAAGGGTTGACGGCATTTGCCATTTTGCGGTATTCGGCCTCCGAGTTAAGAAGGTCTGAAGCCATAGCAATAATGGTATCCTTATCTACACCACAGAGCTTGACTGTCCCAGCCTCAACTGCCTCAGGGCGCTCAGTTTCCTTCCTCATGACAAGGACAGGCTTACCTAATGCAGGAGCTTCCTCCTGTATCCCTCCGGAGTCGGTCATGACCAAGTAGCAGCGGTCCATAAGATTATGCATCTCATCCACGTTTATTGGTTCTATAAGGCGCACCCGTGGTACATCCCCGAGCAGGCGTCCGGCAACCTCACGGACCACCGGGCTCATGTGTACAGGGTAAATGATCTCAACATCCTCGTGATTCAGTACAATGTCCTTTAATGCGCCCATCATGTTTTCAAAGGGCTCACCATAGTTTTCACGGCGGTGGGCTGTGACCAATACTATCCTTTTACTGTCAAAGTCTATATCTTCAAGACCGGGGGATGTAAACTTAAAGTCCGTTGATACGGTTGTATTCAATGCATCTATTACAGTGTTTCCGGTAATAAATATCTCCCCCGCTACAGATTCTCTCTTCAGGTTATCAGCGTTGGCGACTGTAGGACTAAAATGAAGCTCCGCAATTTCACTGATCAGACGGCGGTTTACTTCCTCAGGATAGGGCGAGTACCTGTCACCGGTCCTGAGACCTGCCTCTACATGACCTACCGGGATTTTGTGATAGAAACCGGCAAGTGCACCAGCGAATGCTGTGGAAGTGTCCCCGTGTACCAACAAAATGTCCGGTTTCACGTCATCCAACATCCTGTCCATACCGGTTATTGTTTTAGTTGTAATTGAAGTGAGGGTCTGCCCCGGCTCCATGATATCCAGATCATAGTCCGGCTTAAGTGAGAATATTTCTATTACGGAATCAAGCATCTCCCTGTGCTGTGCAGTTACACAGACAATGGATTCAATATTTTCATGTTTCTGCAGTTCCAGTACAAGGGGGGCCATTTTTATAGCCTCAGGTCTTGTCCCAAAAACGGACATGACTTTTATTTTTTTCATCTGTTCCTCCTATGTCAATGTTTGTTGTTTGAATTCTTGTCTGAGAAGAATACCTTTGCCGCAAGTGCTCCTAAGACTAAAAAAGCTACTATCAATACCAGGGCTCTGAGTTCACCACTTGTTGTGAG
>CAZIVK010000320.1:0-2466 GCA_964542515.1 uncultured Oscillospiraceae bacterium
GCCCAGCGCAGGGAACAGAATAACCGCCTAAATACGTCGAATACATCTTCAAAGAAATATAAAAAGCTAAAACAGATGCAAGCAACCAAGCCGAAAACACCGAAAAGCTCCGGCCCAACAGAGGACTCGGAGGACTCGGAGGAATCGAAGGGAGCAACTAATGATGAATAAATCAGTAGAGGCAACCGGAAAAACCATAGAAGAAGCTTTTGCAAACGCAATTCTGGAGCTTGGTATAGATGAAGATACCCAAGCTCTTGAGAAGATAGTCTTGGATAAGCCTAAATCCGGTTTTCTCGGAATAGGGTCCGCACCAGCCAGAGTCCGTGTAAGTTATGAGGTCACACACGCAGACAAAGCAATTGCATTCCTAAATGGACTACTTACACGCATGGGAGCAAACGCAGAACCCATACTCGTAGAAAGTGCAGATGAAAACGTAAACATTAAAATTGAGGGGGAGAGCCTCGGCATGCTAATAGGGCGCCGCGGTGAAACTCTCAACGCTATACAGCACATAACAAACTATATCGTAAACCGCGGTGGGGAAGACCGTGTCCGCATAGTGGTGGACGTGGAGAACTATCGCAAAAAGCGCGAGGACGCCCTCATAAAGCTCGCAGAAAAGACTGCAACTAAAGTTATGAGGTACCGCCGTAACATCGCCCTGGAGCCAATGAACGCCTACGAACGCCATGTTATACACTCCGCACTCCAAGAGTGGAAGGATGTATCAACATTTTCATCCGGATCAGAACCCAGACGCTGTGTTGTAGTGAGTTTCACACCTAATGGTGAGAAGCCCCCAAGAAACCGCTAATAGTAACAAAAGAGAGGACCGTGGATCAAACCACAGTCCTCTTTAAGTTTATACATTACCTAGTCATAAACAACACGCCCAGAGTATTAGGCCCACAGTGTGCGGATATAGTACAGCTTGCACGCGTTACAAAGATTTCATCAAACAGGTTTTTGCTCTTAAGTGCATTTACTACAGAGTCAATCCTCTCCTGAGAGATACCGGAGTGGGTAACAAAGACACGGTCTGTCTTAATATCCGGATAGCGGTTCATTTGGTCCTCAGTGTACTGTAACAGAACTTTATCAAGGTTACCCCGGTAAAGCTTGCCAAGCCCCATAGCACCCGTGCCATCAACCTCAATACAAGGCCTTAGCTTCAACAGGTTTGCCCCAAGTTCTGCAATGGTGGAGCACCTGCCACCCGCCCTCAAAAATTCCAAGGTTTCCAGAACAAAGCTTGCATGACTTTTAGCTGTCATTGAGTTCAGGTTATTTGCAATTTCTGCAGCAGACATTCCTTTGCTAATCATTTCCGAAGCCTCAAGCACTAACAGGCCAGTTCCGGTTGATAGATTGCAGGAATTAACAGGATAGACACCATCAAGCTCCGCGGCAGCAGTTAGACAGTTCTGGTGAGATGATGAGAGGGTAGCGGCCAAGTTTAGATGCACAACCTCATAACCTGCCTCAATGAAAGGGGTAAAATAGTCTATGTACTCAGAAACGTTGATAGCGGATGTCTTTGGTAGGACACCGTTCTCACGGTAAGCCTTAAAGATGTCATCAGGATATATATCAACGCTGTCTATGTATTCATTGTTATTTAAAATTATATGATAGGGTATGAAATTTAGGTTGTAACGCTCCCGAAGTTCCTCCCCAAGATCACAAGTCCTGTCAGCGCTCAAGATGACTTTTCTGGACATAAGAGCCTCCTACAAAGATAATAGAAAGATTATACCACATCAAAAACTAAAATGAAATAGATATATAAAGCCCTTCCTGTCGAACGGATAAACAGTCAAAAACAGATAACAGACGTTGGTTTACATAAATGATCTAGCCCAATGTCGTACAACGTCGAACTATGACGAACGAATTCTGTAGAAATACTATGCATATTGAGTTATAATAAGTGTGGACAAGTTGTCATAATAACATAAAGAAAGGAGTCTGCTAATGTATCGTAGTGCAACAATGATCCTGAACTCTCTGCTCATGATAGGACTTGGACTGGCCATTGAACTTAAACGCCACAAGCTCAACAACCTAATCCAAGAATCAAACAGCTATTCTTCAGCCTCCATCATCAAACTAAACGCCCAAATATCAAAACTTGGCGTCAAATGGATGAAACTAGCGAGTTGCTTTGAAATAGATAGGTTACATATAGCCCGGGACTGAGTTCACAACAACAAACAACAAAAAAGACTATCACATTAAGAACAGCTAGTTCAAAGTGTGATAGTTTTTTTGAGAATTTCCTCTATTTCTTGGGCGGGCATAGGTTTGTAGAGGTAGTAGCCCTGTACTTCATCGCACATTTTTTGGTTGAGGAAGTCCAGTTGGTTTTGGGATTCCACTCCCTCGGCGGTAACTTTGAGTCCTAGATGTGTTTGGCAAGATAAATTTTGAGCAGTTCGGAACTTAAGAATGTGAGCACCT
>CAZIVK010000321.1:0-2465 GCA_964542515.1 uncultured Oscillospiraceae bacterium
AATGAAAAACAAGCAGACACTGTGTGAGGAGGTCATCAAGCAACACCCTGAACTTTCAGCGGTCTACGGACATGCTGTTAACACAATTAGAGCCGTGACCATGGTAAAGAATAACAAAGTGTTTTTAGCAACAGCACTCCTCAGGATAGGAAACGGGGGTCGTGTGGTGGACAACTTCAATAACGGCGGAATGGTAACACCCATTGACGTTGACACCGGCATTGTTACCTCTCCGGCACAGGATAAATCGGGAAACACATATGCAAACCACCCCTACACCGGAACGCAAATTGAAGGCATACACATCCCCTTCTGGCAGGAATGTCTATCTCTGGTAAAATCCGCCGCCACTGTAGTTCCGGATGTGCGCTACGTGGGCTGGGATGTGGCTATCACCCCTAATGGTCCTCTGATCATTGAAGGAAACCATTTTCCAGGACATGACATATACCATCTGCCCGCACAAACTCCTGACAAAATAGGAGTACTCCCCTCTTTTGAGGCCATCATTCCACTTAAATCGCTTAAGAAAAAATAATATCGCTTTGATAAATTTCCCCGCTACTTGAGAGGAGAATACAAAATGAACCGTGAACGGACTGAACGCCGCAAAAGCTTCATTATTAACCTTATGTTTTACGGAGCGCTAATTGCTCTTACATGGATTGCCTTTAAGTATGTACTTAACTGGTTCATGCCATTTATAATTGGCTTTTTCATAGCCGCCCTATTTAGGCCTGCTATACGCCTACTTGAAAAGCGTATTAAAATTGGCAAAAAAGGGATTACACTCGTTGTATTACTGCTGGGCTATGCAGTCTTGATCACTTTACTCACACTACTCTCTTTACAGATAATATCCCTACTAAAAGGTTTGTTTACAGCACTGCCAACATATTTTGATCAGATGATACTTCCAAACCTCAAGGCTGCAAATATATGGATTGACAGCATGATGGAGGTTCCGCCCGAGTGGTCGGTGCAGATTAAATCAATCCAGGAGAGCCTTTCAAACGGTCTTAAAAATGCCATCTCAAGCCTTTCAACATCCGGTCTCACATTAGCTACCAACTTCACCAAAGGAGTTCCCGGATTCTTTGTAAGTCTTGTGTTTACAATTCTTGCATCCTTTTTCATCAGTTTTAACTATGACAAGTTCAAACGCTTTATATCCTATCAATTGTCTGATAAAGTTGTTAATCTAGTGCGGGAAGTAAAAGAAACCCTCACAGACTCCGTTCTGAAGTACATGAGGGGCTACCTAATAATTATGTCTATGACATTTATTGAGCTCTCTATAGCACTAACAGTCCTAGGGGTTGAAAACTCTGTCTGGATAGCTTTCGGAGTAGCAATATTTGACATATTTCCAGTTTTTGGTACAGGTGGAATCCTCATACCATGGCTTCTATTTGAGCTCCTTGGCGGAAACGCATATATGGGGATCGGCCTACTGGTAACATACGGAATAATAACTGTTATCAGAAACTTCTCAGAACCAAAGATCATTGGGGACCAGTTGGGTCTAAACCCAATTATATCCATAATGTCTATCTACCTCGGGCTAAAGCTGATAGGCGTTGCCGGTATGATTTTGATGCCCATTACAGTGCAGATTGCAATCTCTCTACACCGCAAAGGCGTACTAAAAATATACAAAGATCTTCCGGAAGAGGAGACCCCAAAGTAGCCTAACCGCTATATATGAAAGCGCTTTTCTAGTTCATCTTTTGTTTCCCGGGTGCCAAACACTGCTACAGCCACAATACAAATAATACTAATAACCACACATGTGAGGGATGGCCAGAAAATTCCTACCCATCCTACCAGCATCAGTGCCAGTGGAATAAAACCTAACAGTGCGGACACAACCAGGTGAATAATATACTCCCCCACCCTAAAGCGCTGCACAAAAGCAAGTGTTGTAATGGAAAGCATAGCGGAAGACTGGATAGCCGGTATAACATAGTTTACTGACCACCCGCTATAGTCGTTAGTCAAGTCAATTACAAGCACTAGGATAGACAGTACTATGACCTGATATAGAATTTTCTTGGACACGCTGTATTTACGCCTGACAGCAGTTATCAACGTGGACCAAAAGTACACTATGGACACAAGCACAATAGCTGACCACAGGCTGTTTTTCCATATGAAAAGGTTTACAGCAACCGATGCCCCTCCCCCTACAATGGATAGGAAAATAAGGATCTTGAAGAAAATCCTGAACTGACTGTATACTGTAGGAATTTCCGGAAAAGTTTCACTCATATTAGATGAATCACCCACCAACCTGTTCTGACACAAAGGACAGGTTGATCTTGGGTCTCCAACTTTTATATTGCATTTTTCACACCTTAACACTTCTTCACTCCTAACTGATGTCATTTGAGACTATTAGAGTTTCAACTCCTGCAGACGTGAGGCCTCTAAAGAAGTTCTTTTGAACCTCCGTACTTGAAAAT
>CAZIVK010000322.1:0-2460 GCA_964542515.1 uncultured Oscillospiraceae bacterium
TGATCTGACCGCAAAGCTGATAAGATGATTAGCTACGAGGCCTATAATGGAGAAGAGGTCATTGTGGCAGGAGTTCTGTGGCTTTGATTTAACCGTGTGTAACTGCGACGTTAACATTGAAATAAATAGTAAAGAGTTGACCATGGAAGTTACTATTAACGAAGAACTGCCTATGACCGCTGCAGATGATAAAGTCGACACCGACTATTTTGGAAACAAGCAGGCAGGAAATAGGGGTGCCGGTCCCTTTAACGGTCTGAAGATCGGCAAGGTCAAACTCAATATCGATCCAAGGAAAATGTAATAGGAATGAGAGGTTGAATGGTATGCCAAACTTAGTACTAAACGCGGATATCAAAAAGGGTATAATCAATAAGAACATATACGGACATTTCTCGGAACATCTGGGACGTTGTATTTACGAAGGTGTTTGGGTGGGGGAGGATTCTCCTATCCCCAACACAGAGGGGATGCGTAACGACGTCATAAAGGCACTGAAGGATATGAATATACCTGTGCTGAGGTGGCCGGGCGGCTGTTTTGCCGACGAATACCACTGGATGGATGGAATAGGCCCACGTGAGCTGCGCCCTAAAATGGTCAATACCCATTGGGGAGGTGTAGTGGAAAACAATCACTTCGGAACCCATGAGTTTCTTAGACTTTGTGAGTTGATTGGAGCTGAACCTTACATCTGCGGGAACTTAGGTAGCGGTACCGTACATGAAATGCAGCAGTGGGTTGAGTATATGACCTTTGACGGTGAGTCGCCCATGTCCAATTTGAGGAAAGCTAACGGAAGGGAAGAGCCCTGGAAGCTAAAATACTTTGGTGTAGGTAATGAAAACTGGGGTTGCGGAGGCAGCATGCGGGCGGAGTACTACGCTGATGAGTACCGCAGGTATGCTACATACGTCAGAAACTTTGGTGACAACAGAGTGTACAAAATAGCATGTGGACCAAACACTGACGACTACCACTGGACAGAAGTAATGATGAGAGAAGCCGGAAGAAGAATGCATGGCCTTAGTCTCCACTATTACACTGTACCTGGTTCAGATTGGAAGGATAAGGGATCTGCTGTTGAGTTTGGTGTGGATGAGTGGTTTACAACCATGGAGAAGACTCTCCGGATGGAGGAGCTGGTATCAAAACACTCAACTATAATGGACCGTTACGACCCAGAGAAGAAGGTTGCACTTATTGTGGATGAATGGGGCACCTGGTATAACGTAGAGCCAGGAACAAACCCAGGGTTCCTCTATCAACAGAACACCATTCGGGATGCCCTTGTAGCTGTTATTAACCTCAATATTTTCAACAATCACTGTGATAGAGTGCAGATGGCAAATATTGCTCAGACCATAAATGTACTCCAATCTGTCATCCTAACCCAAGGTGAAAAGCTGATTGTCACGCCTACATATCATGTATTTGACATGTACAAGGTGCATCAAGGCGCAGAACTCCTTGCCGTTGATCTGGAATACGGTGATTATAAGTTTGAAGACAAGGTTATCCCACAGATTAGTGCGTCTGCTTCTGTTGACAAAGATGGCCTAATTCACATTTCTATCTGCAACCTAAGCCATAGTGAAGCTGCGGACATGAAGTGCCGGCTGAGGGGCAAGAGCGTATCAACGGTTAGTGGGAAAATCCTCACAGCCCAGCAAATGAACTCCCACAACACCTTTGAAAACCCGGAAAATGTAAAGCCGGAACAATTTGATAAAGCCAGCATAAATGATAACCAACTCCACGTTTCTTTGCCACCAATGTCGGTGGTGGTCTTGGCTATAAAATAGGAGGTTCATATGAGACTTTTGTTTAAGGAAATGAAGACCCTAGATGGCATACGTAGTGCATACATTGCTGTGCCGGATACGCCATATGATGAACTCTGGAAGTCATCCTCAATAACAGTGCTGCGTGATGATGACACAGAAGATTCTGTACGTCAAATTATAGCTAAGGGTGGTTTGGAACATATTGTTGATCAGGAGAGTTCTATAATAGCCTTCCCAAACCCCATTAATAAAGTTTGGAATTACAGTGTAAATGGAGAAATGACACCTGATGAAAAGTTCATAAGTGAGTTCAGCTCATCTGCACTGCCGAGCGGGAACTATAGTGAAGGTTGGCGTGTCATGGCTGACGTACATTACTTGGTTGGTTTTGAAAGTGGGGCCACACTTATAAATATACTGACCTCATGTTACCCAACAAATTCTCTGGCAGCCGCAATATGCACAGTTGGCGGTGAAATGCCCGCAGCAGTTTTAAGCAGGGCAACAGGCTCACCCATTCCAGCGTATATCCTTAATGGAAATGGAACTGCAGAAGAGTATTTCATAGGAGCAAATAAAGCCGCGGCCCAGGGTAGTGGACTCTACGTATGCCCATACAATCCAATGCAGAAAGTACGTGTATCTGATAAAACTGAACTTGATATGGAAGCAG
>CAZIVK010000323.1:0-2455 GCA_964542515.1 uncultured Oscillospiraceae bacterium
ATGTGTTTGGCAAGATAAATTTTGAGCAGTTCGGAACTTAAGAATGTGAGCACCTCTTAGTGTAGTTTCAGCTATTGTGAAGCGGGGTTATTGCATCATTGAGTGTGTAAGCCTGTAGCTAGATCCGTCGTGGATAATAAGGTAGCCATGATGCACCAAACGATCCAGGATTGCATTAGTAAGCTTCTCATCATAGAAGATGGTATTCCATTCGCTGAATGAGAGATTGGTCGTAATAATCACGCTACGCTGCTCATAGCACTCTGCAATTGTTTCAAACAGAAGCTGTGTCCCAATGCGTTCAAAGGGGATGTATCCCCACTCGTCAAGTATTAGAAGGCTTGCTTTTTTGAGTTTGCTCCAGAAAAGGTTCAATTTGTTTTTAGCCCTGTAGTCAACCAACATATTCACTAATCTGCTTGTTTTGTAGTACAGTACAGGGTGACCTTGTTTACATGCTTCCACTCCTAACGCAGTTGCCATATGTGTCTTTCCAGTACCCGGTTTTCCGTAAAGAATAAGGTTTTGCTTATGTTTTAAGAAATCACAAGTTTTAAGTTTTTCAAGGGCGAGTGTCTCTGGTAGCCTAATGTCCTCAAATGAATAATTCTCAAATGTTTTATGAACCTCGAATCCAGCTTGCCTTAGATACCGGTTGCACCGCTCCAACTCCCTGGCCTCTACCGCACCAGTTAGTAGCTTAATTAAGAACTCCTCATGTGTCTCAGCCTCGGTGGTACTGTATACATCAGATATGTACGCACCCAATCTTAGTTGCCTACATAGATCCAGGATTACTTCTTGTTTATACATGGTGCACCTCCGTAATGAGGTTCATGTACGCATCAAGGTCTACCTTATATTCGGCTGTTTTCGGAAAATAAGGGTGTTGCCTCATCTTAACTTCCGGAAGTCTAGGCTCGGTGAGAAGCCGGTAACTAGAAATAATGCTGTCCGAATCTTTTGCTCCCATAGAGACGGCTTTATTAAATATTGAAAGTGCTTTTCCATATCCAGAAACATCACTCATTTCAGATAGAAATTGCAAGGTTTTCTTCCGCTCCGGTATGCTGCATCCGGAGAAAAATGTTTTTGTTTCTGTTGGCAATTTCTCAAAGAACCCCGTATACTTCAATGCCATCGGCCGATTAGCTATTAGTGAAAGGTACGGACCCCATAAGGTAGACTCCTTTTGTTTGCCGTATAGCCTTGGATGTGTAACTATTACCTTTGAATTAGCATCAAGCACCGTCACATGCATTGCGGTAATTTTTAAAGTTACAGTTGTGCAGGCACTGCTTCCTGAGGTTGAGTAAGAGTTGGTTTCATACTTAGCGTATCCATATTTGTTAGTCTTACAGAAAACAAATTTACATGCATCAAAATCATAGTGTGGGAGCTCATTCATAACATCTAAGTCTTCGTGAAAAAGGCCAGATACCGCTCTTTCTAGCTTGTAATGAACTCGCTCGGCCATTTCCTCACTACATTCCTCAAGCAGCTTTTTGTTGTATTTTGTAAGGTCATCTATTCTTGGGATAGGGACAAAATAGTTTCTTCTGCTATACCCTACAAAGTTTTCCACAGATCCCTTCTCATGCCCAGAAGCAGGGTTACAGAAGTTACTCTGAAAATTGTAGTGATTCATAAGCCGCTTGAATCCTTCTGTAACTTCGCGCTCCCCATATGCCTTTATCTTCTTCACTGCCGTAGACATGTTATCAAAACGGATGACCGTAGGAACTTTACCTATATGCTCAAAGACGTTCTTGAGTCCCTGCATTAAGCACTCAAGGTTCTCGCCTTTAAACAGTTGAACAAACTTTCCATCCGAGTGTGGAAAAGTAATGGCTAGATGGTGACCCTCGTACATGACGCCTCTCTCGTAAAATACAGTTTTTCCAAAGTCTACCTGAGCCTCACCAGCTGGATGGCTTAAAGGAATGCTCGCTGTTTGCTCAACGCCTATTTCAGTTCTCAAACTTGCCACTAGAGTACGAATTGAGCGCTCTGACAAATCAAACACCAGATCTTTTTTCTGAGCCTCTTTTTGAAGCCGAGTAAAGACTTTGCGCGCGGTATGCCTTTGTGTACGGGGAGCCTGTTCATCATCAATTAGCCACTGCTTTACTGTATCGCGGTATTTTGCTGTTTTCCCTATGCGAGTCCTTTTAACTGGGGGTTTGGGGCTGAAGTCCTCCATATTTATGTACTTCTTAACAGTGTCAAAGGCATGCCCAGTTTCACGGGAGATCTGACGAATACTTTTTCCTTTATTGTAGTGTTCGTATCTGATATAATATGCTTGCTCCATTGTTAACATCTCCTCATACTCCTTTCAGCTTTCCAACTAAAAGGATATATTATTTTGAGGTGCTTAGCAATGGGGCTTTTTTTGCCCAGCTGCACTAATTCTTAACTTCCGTTCCGCTATACTTTTATTCTACCACAAACA
>CAZIVK010000324.1:0-2448 GCA_964542515.1 uncultured Oscillospiraceae bacterium
GGTCATTTGTCCTTTATTCCCGCTGGCTATCAGCTTGTTGTGCCAACTAAAAATGAAGATTCCTGCGGACAAGATCACAACTAGTGGCAACACTACTCTAAGAGTCCTGCCTTTTTCCCTTTTACGAGGGGCTGCCCATGCAGCAAGTCCCATGAGACCTACAGAAATAAGAACTGATAAAATCAGCAACTTCCGTACGTCTATGTATGTGAAACTAAAGAATTTTGCACCGTCCCCAGCATACATCAAATCTGCAAAGGAAAAGAAACTGTTAAACATATTGAACATAGCGGCATGAGCAATAGTAAAGACACCAAAAACAGTGATTAAAAGCATCATTAGAATGCGCTTGCATAATCCTGGAATCAGTGCAATAATGGCAGTTAGTAGAATAGACCAGGCGATGGTGAAAATAGCTGCATCCCCCTGAAAGATGCTGTCCCCAAGCACGTGGGAGTAGATATACCTAAAGGACAGGTCGAGCAAAAGAAAGCTGACCATACACAAAACGAGGTACACATGGGACAGTTTATTGCGCAGGAAAGTAAGTTTTGACATTTACACAAATCTCCTAAGCCCTTGGGGCAAGTTTAGCTAATTATATAGCTCCGCTAAGCAGCATGTCAACCTGAAGATAATTCCGTACAAATCAATATTTGAGGTGTAAGATAATGAAAATATCGTTTATGGGCGCAGGTAGTACAGTCTTTGCAAAAAATGTGTTAGGAGACTGCCTCTGGAGCAAATCTCTACAGGATTGTCAAATTGCACTCTATGACATTGACGCAGACAGGCTACAGGAGAGCAGCGTAGTTATTCATGCGCTAAATAAGGCGCAGGGTAACCCGGCAAGGATCTACACGTACTTAGGGGAGCCCAACAGGAAGGCCGCTCTCAGGGGTGCAACCTTCGTAATCAACGCCATCCAGGTGGGCCTCTACGACCCATGTACTATAATAGACTTTAAGGTACCAAAAAAGTTTGGGCTAAGGCAGACTATTGGTGACACCCTGGGCATTGGAGGTATCTTCCGTGCTCTGCGTACCATCCCGGTGATGGCTGACTTTGCCCGTGATATGGAGGAAGTCTGTCCTGACGCATGGTTTCTAAACTACACAAACCCCATGGCCATGGTAACCGGGTACATGCAGCGGTACACCGCCGTCAAAACTATAGGATTGTGCCACAGTGTACAGATTTGCTCTGAACATCTGCTAAAACATTTGGGTATGGAGGCGGAGCTTGACGGTAGGCGTGAGCTTATAGCCGGCATAAACCATATGGCATGGCTGCTTGACATCACTGACCGCTCCGGAAACGACCTCTATCCTGAAATAAAGCGCCGTGCAGCCCAAAAAAATGCCGCTGAAAAACACAACGACATGGTCCGCTACGACTATATTGAAAAATTTGGTTATTACTGCACAGAGTCCAGTGAACACAACGCAGAATATAACCCCTACTATATAAAAAACGCCTACCCAGAACTTATTGAGCGTTTTAACATCCCACTGGATGAATACCCCAGGCGCTGTGTAAACCAAATAGCGGGTTGGGAGCGCCAGCGGGAAGAACTCTCAAAGCATGACACACTGGAACACACACGGTCCAGTGAATATGCCTCCCACATAATGGAATCACTTACAACAGGTGTACCTTACCAAATAGGCGGCAACGTAATAAACCGGGGAGGTCTAATATCTAATCTGCCCCAAGACGCTTGCGTAGAAGTTCCCTGCCTGGTAAATAATTACGGAATACACCCCTGCTTTGTGGGAGCATTACCACCGCAGCTTGCAGCTCTTAATATGACAAATATTAATGTGCAACTTCTTACCATAGAGGCCGCCAAGACACGTAAGCGTGAACACATATACCACGCCGCAATGTTAGACCCCCACACAGCAGCAGAGCTCTCTCTGGATGATATCGTGACTTTATGCAATGCCCTAATAGACGCCCACGGAAACTGGCTCCCCAAATACATTTAGCTTGCGGAGTTGGTTAAGTTTCTCATCCAGTTGAACTTATTTATCTTAACAACCGCCACAAAGCATTTAAGGATCTGGTCGCTCTGGAGGCAGGCGTAGACAACCCATGCCGGAGCATGAAATACAGACTGAGCTATCAGTGCAGAAGGCAATACTACGCCAAAAACAAAGATTGTGTCATTCTTAAACACAAATCCGGTATCTCCCCCGGCCTTTACCAAGCCGGCAAGACAAGGAGCTTGATAACAGCGGCCCACCATAGCAATAGAGAGAACAATCATAAACTGCTCCGCAACTTTTTGCGTTGCTTCCTCCAGCCTGTAAAGGGAAATGAAAGTATCTTTGAACAGGAAGACCAGAGCTCCCATCACTATACCAACCGCCATAAATATGATTTGTGCGGAATAGGAATACTCCTTCATCTTTTCGTATTTACCCGCGCCAACAGTCATGCCTG
>CAZIVK010000325.1:0-2448 GCA_964542515.1 uncultured Oscillospiraceae bacterium
CTGAAACAGAGAGTAACCCAGCTGCTTTGCTTGCTCAAAGTCATCTCTGGTCTCAACCTTTTCTGCAAGGAAGGTCTTGTCCTCACCATAATCCAGGATAAGTCTGCGCTGATCTAGGAGGGGCATGACGTTGTACTCCACCTTTATGATGTCCACTAACTGGAGGAGAGGTGAATACATCTCTTTTTTACTGTAGTCGTTAAAGTCATCCAACGCAAGGGTATACCCCCTGCCCTTGAGCTCCGAGCAGGCCTTTATGATATCCTCGGTGGGTTCAACCCTTTCAAGAATCTCTATAACTACAGAACCTTTTGGAAGAATTAGTGGTGTCTTGGTAAGTAGGAGCTCGGTTGAAAAGTTGATAAAGGCCTTCCCCTTGTCTATGAGGGTGTCCAGCCCAAAGACAAAGAGTGCATTGTTCATCAACTCAACTGTAGAAGTGGTATCATCCGTGCCCTCATAATAGTTGTTTAGGCTACTCCTATGGAGAAGCTCATACCCATAGAGACCCATACGGGCCGTAAATATTGGTTGTCTTGCTATGTACGAGTACATGTTGTCCTCCTAGAAGTTTTGTCAATATTATATCATATAAATGTTAAACTTTGTCATACAAAAAACATGCCTGTTTTCCATAATTATAGAAAACAGGCATGTTAAGATTAACGGTTAAAAAAGAACCAAAGTATGCCGACGATCAACCCAATAATGAGGAGAAGAGCGGGCACATATACCAGTAGTGCAGCAATCACCATTGCACCTAGGTCGCCCTTTTCAAGTGGTATGCGCTCCTGTTCCTCCTCTTTGGGAGGGAGGGGCTTCCGATTTCTCCAAAAAAACATGGGAGATCTCCTTTCGTGTAGCTTGTGGTATTCTAATTGCTACCGAGCATGTGGTGACACGCTACAAAGTGATCAGGCTCAGCCTCAACAAATTCTGGGACTACCTGCTTACAGATTTCTGTAGCATAGCGGCAGCGTGTGTGGAATTTGCAGCCCTTTGGCGGGTTGATTGGGCTGGGTATATCACCTTCAATAAGGATTGGTTCGTGTTTTACACCAACTTCAGTGGTAGGAATTGCAGAGAGAAGGGCTTCAGTGTACGGGTGTTTAGGGTTTTCAAAGATTTTTGCAGATGTTGCCAGTTCCACTATGTTTCCCAAATACATGACGCCTATACGGTCACTGATATATTTAACTACTGAGAGGTCATGGGATATAAACATGTAAGTGAGGTTCTCTTTTTCCTTGAGCTCCTGCAACAGGTTTATGATCTGTGACTGGATTGAGACGTCAAGGGCGGAGACAGCTTCGTCACACACTACGAACTTTGGCTTAAGTGCGAGTGAGCGGGCTATTCCTATCCTCTGGCGCTGTCCGCCTGAGAACTGATGGGGATAGCGGTGGATCATATACGGTGCAAGACCGCAGTCTTCAATGACCTTCATGATGTACTCTTGCATCTTTTCGTCATCGTTTTTAAAGAAGTCATGTGCAAGTAGGCCTTCACCTATGATTTGTCCAACAGTCATGCGGGGATTGAGGGAGGAATATGGGTCCTGGAATATGAGCTGCATATCCTTCCTAATTTTACGCATTTCTGAGTAGGCAAGGCGTGCAAGGTCAATGCCGTTGTCCCGGAAAGCTTCGTTTTTGTGGAACTCCTCATTGGATGAGAATTTCTCACGCATCTGGGCAATTGTTACAGAGCTCTCTTTGAGTTCTTTGTCCTTAAGGGCAATAAGTTTTTCTTGGACCTTTTGCTTGTTGCGGAGGTCGCCAACGCGCTTATCCAGAGCTGAGGTGGACTTTTTCTCTCTCTGCCTGATTTTAATGTCTCCGAGACACTCGTTGAGGCCGAGTTCTATCTGGTCCAAAGAGTCCTGTAACTTGCTACGTTGGTGGGCCAACTCATAGTTGGAGAGGAACACCTTGGATACGGAGGCAAGGTTGTCTGAAACTATAAATCCGCCAATTAGCTGAGCAATATTTAAAAAAGCATCATGTGCCTCTTTTTTAGCTTGGTCTAGCTCATTGCGTTTGTCAAAGAGTTTAAGTGCATTAGGATGGTCCTCAGGGATCTCATCCTTAGCAAGTCCATGTCCGCCATCAGTGCCTAGAAGTGTGTCATACTCATGATCAATACGGTCCCGATTTTTTTGAAGCTCAATCATTTTTGCATGAAGTTTTTCAAGGTTACGGAGTGTGTCATGCACGTAGGCGGGGGCTAGAGAATCAAGCGTACGGCCATAGTACATTGTCTTGCCGTCAGTCTGATGGTAGAGTTGAAGCAAGGTGCGACCCAGTGTGGACTTGCCGCAACCACTTTCTCCAACAAGACCCATGGTTTCACCCTCATAGATGTCTAGGGAGATGTCGTCATTTGCTTTTACAAACAATTTTTTGTTCTTCAGTGGAAAGTATTGTTTTAGGTTGCTTATACGGAGCA
>CAZIVK010000326.1:0-2411 GCA_964542515.1 uncultured Oscillospiraceae bacterium
CACTTCGCGGAAGTGCATCCTGTTAAGGCTATGATTTATTATATATGCTTTTTAATTTAGTTTTATTTGGTGAACTGGTTGTCTATTAAGAACTCCATGACTCCTTCAGCTGGACGTACTTCCGCTTTTGGAGCTTCATAAAGAGTCATATAGACAGGATTTGCGTCGGTAAAGGCGCCCCATTTTTCCATGGGAGAACCATCGGCGTCGTTGCCATTGGGGTCGCCATTTTTAATGAAGTTTGCCCAGTAATTGCACATGTGTCGGGCAAGGTCGTAGTGTTTACCGACAAAGGGACGCCAACATTTTGCGAGTGTCTCAAACCAAAACCAGAGGTCTGAGGAGTGAAAACTTCCTGGATTGTCCCATCCGGGCATCTCTGGGTCAAAATCAAAGACATAGTAAGGACCTTTTTTGCCCAACTCACTTAAGCTTCTGCAGGCTGTACGGATTGTAAATTCAATTCCGCTTACCGATGCGTTCTTAACTGCAGCTTCAACGCCTTCTTCAGTCTTGATTAGTTCAAGGTAGCGTTCTGCTCCACTACCAAACATGTCATTTGCCATACTTTGGAGCTCCTCAATGCTGTCAACCCGGGGGCTTGATATAAACTCGCTCTTGGTGTGACCCATAAGGAGAGGTACATCCAGAAGCTTGCCATCTAGAATGTTGTTTATAGCGGAGTCTGTTTGAAAGATTCCATCTGGAACTGTACCCCAAAAGCGCTGTCCATACTGGTTCTTGTCTCGCAAAACATCCGCTGGAATTGCACGAGCCTCTGCCAGAGAGGTTACACCGATCTCCTTGAAGAATTCTTCTCCCTGCTTTGCCGCTTCTTCAAGTGTCAGCCGCGGGCGGAATGGAGCATATAAGTTCATCATCATTCCGCTGTCTATGATGGCTCTTTGTATGTAGGGCTTGTTGGCTGGGCAAGTGAGTTGGGTCATGACGCTCCCGCCACCTGCAGATTGGCCACCTATGGTTATGTTATCCGGGTTTCCACCAAAGTATGCTATGTTGCGCTTTGTCCACATCAAGCCAAATTGTTGATCCAGGTTACCAAAGTTTGCGGGTGCATTGGGAGATTCTTTGATAATTTCTGGGTGCGTAAGAAAACCAAATAGATTGACACGGTAGTTAACTGTAACAACAACAATTCCACGCCGTGCTAGGCGCTCTCCGTCAAACTCCATCTCTGCGGTGTTTCCCACCTGCAGTCCGCCTCCGAAGTACCACACAAACACCGGTAGGTTATCATTTTCACTTTCAGCCGGAGTCCAGACATTCAGGTAGAGGCAGTCTTCACTCATAGGAATTTCAGGGTCAACATTCCATTCACGGGAATAGATGTTTTCCTTATCTTCCCCAGGCTTGCTCTGCATGGAAATGGGTGCAAACTCAATGCATTCACGCACGCCTGCCCAATGAGTTGCTGGTTGAGGGGCCTTCCAACGGAGGTCCCCAATTGGAGGGGCAGCAAATGGGATGCCTTTGTAGGCTATGATACGCGGATCCGCAGCCGCAACGCCACGTACTAAGCCATTTTCTGTTCTGGTCATTTTTATCATGGTGATATCTCCTTTCATTAGTTCAAGTGGTTGCTAATGGGTTTATTACATTAGGGTTAGCAAAGGTTTCGTTCATGATGTCCTGTCTGAATCCTTTGATATCAGTATTTGGATGATTAGGGGCATGTCAACCTTGTCAATCTAAAATTGTGTGCTCGTACACATGTTTATTATAAAATATTGATTTATCTATAACAATGAGGTATACTCATATAAAATTGATAGATTGTAATATGATAGGAGGAAAACATATGACTGACATTAAATTTGTAGGGTGCGGATACGTTGAACCTAGCAATTTTACCCTGGATGTTCCGGTGGGGCCGGATTACTTGTTTATATTGACGCACACTCCAGCATTTTTTTGGGTAGAAGGTGTAGTAAAGGAGTACCCTGCCCATAGCGCAGTTCTGTTCCAGACTGGACAAAAGGTATACTACCGGGCTAGCGGTGAGAACTTTACAAATGACTATGTCAGATTCGCGTCAACTGAGACATACGTCACATCAAATACGCTGCCATATGGTGTTCCATTTCCTATGAAAGATCCATATTACTGCAGCTATTTGGTTCAGATGCTCTTCACAGAGGTGTATTTGAACAATGATTCAAATAATTGTAGTGAGATAACAATTGAGTACCTTATGATGATTTTATTTAACAAAATGATGGAGTCATACAGCTCTATAAATACGTTGCCTAAACAACATGAACTTTTTGAACTCCGGAAATTGATCAATAGTAAACCAAACAACAAGTGGAGTGTTGATGTTATGGCTGAGCTTCTCCATATAAGTCCAGGATACCTACAATATATCTATAAAAACACATTTGGTATAACTT
>CAZIVK010000327.1:0-2394 GCA_964542515.1 uncultured Oscillospiraceae bacterium
GATGCTCCGTGCGTAAGAGAGTATGCCCACTGAGCGCCATATCATGTTTTCAAGTTTTGTCTTGTTCGTGGTATGGAATTTGTTGCGGTTGTTGCGCTCGTAGGTAATGATCTGGGTCAGGGCATCTGAAAGTCTCTCAACTATAGCCTCCTCGGTAAAGCCCAGGGTCATCTGGTTTGATATTTGGTAAATTGAGCCTCTTGCCTGACTTCCTTCTCCAAACATGCCACGCACTGCAAATCCTAGTTTTCCGGCGTTAGATGCGAGGTTACGAATGGCTCCGCTTTGAGTCAGCGCCGGGAGGTGTAACATTACTGATGTACGTATTCCGGTACCTAAGTTGGTAGGACACTTTGTGAGGTGACCCAACTTCTCATCAAAAGCATAGGCGAGGGAGGTTCCGAGTATATTATCAACACCAATTGCCTGTTTAAGACATTCATCAAGGCATAATCCTACGCCGATTATCTGAATTCGGAGGTGGTCCTCCTCATTTATCATAATGCTGATGCTTTCGTCATCGCTGAGTAGTACAGAGCGCACCCCTGTGCCCGATGCAAATTCTTGGGAGATTAGGTGTTTCTCCATCATAGCTGAGCGCTCGGTACTGTCTATGGTGGTCATGTCAATCAGTCTTAAGCGGTCACCCAAGTAGCTTTTTGACATGGCGTCCGCTACCTTGTTTATGATTTCCCGCTCCTGATCCTGATTAAGCCTTCCAGGGAATGGATAGTCTACGAGGTTACGCGCAAAGCGTACACGGGTGGATATTACAATGTCCCGCTCGTTTCCGACTAGAGTGTTTTTGTTATGAGTCACTCTCCATACCTCCCTCGAGTTCCTTTATTTTATCCCGTATTTCTGCTGCCTTTTCATATTCCTGGGATTCAACGGCCCTCTGCATGTCGGCACGCAAGGAGTCCAGTTTGAGCCGCGATTTTCTTTTTTCATCCAATCCCTCCGGGAAGCGTCCAACATGCGATGCATTTCCGTGTATACGGTTTATATACTGGTTTAAGAGTTCACCAAACACTGTGTAACACTGAGAGCAACCAACTCTGCCGGTACGTGCAATATCTGCTTCGTGGGCCCCGCAGAGGGGACAGGTTACGGTGGAGTGTGGTGAAACAGTCTTGTTCTGAGTAAACATATTGCTCAAAAAGCTATCCAGTCCTATATTGAACTGGGAGCCGCTCATAAATGTATGCGCGTCATAACCTAGCTTTGAAGCACATTCTGTGCACAGGTGCGCCTCACGTTTTTCACCGTTTACTATTTGTTTGTAGTGTAGAGTTGCTTGTTCATTATTACAGTTTTGACAGAGCATAAAATGACCTCCTTAAGCCGGTTGCTACTTCTTGGGTGAACAGACACTCAAGGTTCGTTTAAGAATTGATGCACGTAGTTTTGCTTGTGCGTTATGTGAAAAGCCTATAAGGCTTCTTTGGGATAGGGCTGCGGATATCAGTTCCACATCCCGTTCTGAAAGGATTCCTGCATCTTCAAGGTTTACCAAAATGGCGGCTGCAGAACCTGAATCAATCTCATCACCAATTGAGTTTATTGCGTGAATCAGTAGGAGCCGTTTTTCTGCAAAGATCCTACGTATACGTATATAACCTCCGCCGCCTCTGCGGGATTCAACCGCATAGCCATGTTCCGGAGAGAACCTTGTTGTAATTACGTAATTTATTTGGCTTGGTACACATCCGAATTGGTTTGCGATATCCGCACGTTGCAAAACAACTGTGCCATCAGACTCCTCTAGAGCCATGTTGATGAATTCAGCTATCATATCGCTAATGCCCATGACAACCCCCTCCTTTATTTGACTTTGACTATCTTTGACCATATTATACAGCATGCTACCAGGGGATGTCAAGAGTTAATTTGACCTTTACTGACCTTGAAAACTTATGCTATATTGATTTATCCTGTTTTCTTTTTGATTTTGAAGATTTTCTTTGAGATTTCTCCGTTTTTCTCGCACTAGTAATGGAATTTGTTGAGCTAAATCGGGACTCATGTGTTGTGCTCTGGGGTGTTCCCGTTCCGTCTATATAGTTTTCCTGTGAAGATGAGTTCTGTTTTGATCTGCTTTCCATGTACGTCACCGTATCCTTTCAATTAATTGCTAATTAATATTCCCCAAAAACGCAAGTATATTTCTTGTTATTTATACATTCCAATTATTGCTTTTGTGTAAAGTTGTGGTAAAATAGAAATGTTGTATTTTAAAACTTTGTTATTACTCGGAGGTGTAACAGTGGCTTATAAGATTTCTGACGATTGTATCAGCTGTGGGGCTTGTGAACCGGAATGCCCAGTGGAATGCATTACAGCAGGAGATGACAAGTACATTATTGACGCAGACGCATGTGTAGACTGCGGAGC
>CAZIVK010000328.1:0-2392 GCA_964542515.1 uncultured Oscillospiraceae bacterium
TGCCGCTGTAGCTGTGGCTGAAGTGTTGTGTATACGTCTTGCTTCTTCTACTATGTCTGTGGCATCAATGGCGGATGCAAGTATAAACCCGTCAGTTGTTACCATTCTTTTAATTGTACCCATTATTACTCCTTGTTCAAATTGCTTTTACATGTAAAGTATATACGCTTGCTATCCTGTAAAGGCGCTGAGCCTTCGAGGTCTGAGTAGGTTTTTATATCAATGAAGCCCACTTCAGTCAACGTGGTTATTATGTCCTCAACCTCATAGGCGTACTCATAGTGTTCCTCAGTACCTCTTCTCCATATTTCACCGTGTGAGTCCTCTCTGTCCAGTGCAAACATGTCCACAATAAATTGGTACACGTTGGGGGTGTCTGTCAAAGCGACCCTCCAAGCACAAAATAAACCTTCTTCATCCACTTCATCTGTATAGGATTGTCCCTCCATACCCTGAAGCTTAGCTACAGTGTTTATATCAAAAATAAAAAGCCCACCAGGGTTTAGAAAAAGATTTATACGCTTAAACACATGTAGTAGCTCCGCAGGAACAGTAATGTGGTTTATACTATCCAGCATGCAGACGCAAGCATCAACCGTTCCGTATAGGTCCAGATTCCTCATATCTTGCCTAATAAACACAGGAGGAACCTCTGGAGGGTTCTCAAACCCTTTGTTATACGCAACAGCCAACATATCTTCAGATATGTCTATTCCAATTGTTTCATACCCCTGATGTGCCAAAAGGTAGGTCAACGTACCAGTTCCACATGCTAAGTCAAGCACAATGCCAGTACTATTACCATCTTCCAAAAGGCTTTTCTGGATAAAACCTGCTACGGCACTGTAGTTTACATCAACCGTGAGTGGATCATACCCATGTGACAACATATCATATGACATTATTTCTCACGTTCAAGGGCCGTTTTGTATCCATCAGAACCATATAAAAGTGAGCGGTTAACCCGGCTAATAGTAGCTGAGCTGGCACCTGTTTCTGCCGCTATATCACTATATACCCTACCCTGATTTAGCATTTTAGCAACCTGGTAGCGTTGCTCCATAGCTTTCAACTCTGATGCTGTACACAGATCATCAAAAAAGCTGTACATTTCATCCAGTGTTTCAAGTGACAGTATAGCATTGAAGAGATCATCCATTTTCTGATCCTTAAATTTGGATACCAAATAAATCACTTCCTAACAAATTATTAAGCAGATATCTCTTTAATATATTAACATACAACTGTGCAAAAGAGAAGAGTAATATTACAAGGCAAAGTTGTTTGTTTTTCTGGTTCTTAAAAAACTATATGTTCATAAACTGCTTGGCCAATGAAAAATAAGTGATTAGTGCCACAGCGTCCACAATAGTCGTAATGAGCGGACCTGCCATAATAGCCGGGTCCAGTTTTATCTTTTTTGCAATGATAGGCAAGATACCTCCAACAACTTTTGATAAAACAACTGTAAATAATAAGCTAATGCAGACTGTTAAGTTAGTGAGGAGGTTTACCCTCTCAATCACCATCAATCTCACAAAATTGACACTTGAAAGGGTTACACCCACAACTAAACTGACTCGGAATTCCTTCCAGAGCACTTTTAAAATGTCTCTAAGTTTTATCTCATCAAGTGCAAGTCCCCTAATAATAAGGGTGGCTGACTGTGAACCTGCATTTCCGCCCGTATCCATGAGCATCGGAATGAATGTTGCCAAAATAACCACAGATTGAAGAACATCCTCAAAAAAACTCATGACTCTTCCTGTAAATGTTGCGGAGATCATTAGAATTAACAGCCATGTTGCTCTATGCTTTGCCAAAGTGAAAACACCTGTCTTGAGGTACTCCTCCTCTGACGGCACCATAGCCGCCATCCGCTGAAAGTCCTCGGTGTTCTCCTGCTCAATAATGTCCACAATGTCATCTATGGTAATGATCCCGACAAGCCTATTCTCGTTATCCACAACCGGCATGGCCAAGAGATCATACTTTTTGAATAGCGCTGCGATCTCCTCCTGATCGTCATGGGTTGCTATAGATATGATGTTTGTGTCCATAATATCGCCTATGACTACGTCACCGTTATTTAGTATAAGCTTTCTTATTGACACAACTCCAAGCAGTTTTCTATTGCTGTCTGTTACGTAACATATCTCGATAGTCTCCTTATCAATTCCTGTTGCTCTAATATGATCCAGAGCATTTGATACAACCATCTCTTTTTTCAAGTCCACATATTCAATTGTCATCAAGCTGCCGGCTGAATAATCCGGATACTTTAGGAATTGGTTTATAAGTTTCCTTGTGTTTTCATCGGTGTTTTTTAGGACTCTCTTCACCACATTGGCAGGCATCTCCTCCAACAGGTCTATTGTATCATCAAGAAACA
>CAZIVK010000329.1:0-2378 GCA_964542515.1 uncultured Oscillospiraceae bacterium
GATTATTTTAGGGCAAAGCTGGACCTGAATATGGAGTTGTTTGCCACTACAGCTGCCAGGGAGAACCTGCGCTATGATGTTCTGTTCAAAGAGACTGAGGAGGAGAAGTATTTTGCTTTGTGGTCTTTGGTGCAGTCTAAGAATTGTCCAACTATAGTGTATGTATCTAGAACCAGAAAATCCTTGGAGCTGGCGGACAAGCTTACAAGCGATGGAATTCCAGCTAGACCATATAACGGTAAGATGGAAGCTAGCGACAAGATAGCAAACCAGGAAGCTTTTATACGGAATGAGATACAGGTTATTGTTGCCACGTCTGCGTTTGGGATGGGGGTTGACAAGAAGGATATCAAATTGGTTATCCACTATGATATATCTGATTCTCTTGAGAACTATGTGCAGGAAGCAGGCCGTGCAGGTAGGAATGAAAACCTGGAGGCGGAGTGCTATGTACTGTATAACAATAGTGACTTGGACAAGCATTTCATTTTGTTGAACCAAACTAAGCTCAATATGAGCGAGATACAGCAGGTGTGGAGGGCGATGAAGGATCTTACAAGATTTAGGCCAACTGTTAGTTGCTCGCCGTTGGAGATTGCACGTCAGGCTGGGTGGAATGATAATACAATGGATATTGAAACCAGGGTTAAGACAGCTGTTGCTGCGCTTGAAACCGCTGGTTACGTAAAGCGGGGTAGGAATGTTCCCCATGTGTATGCAACAAGTATACGTGCAAAGAATGTAGCTGAGGCCAATGCTAGGTTGAATGAATCTGGGATCTTTAATGAGAAGCAGCTGGATAATTCAAAGAGGATAATTAAGTCTTTGATATCAAATAGAAGTGTATCTAAGGCTAGTAATGATGACGGTGAGTCACGGGTAGATTATTTGGCTGATATGCTAGGGATCGATAAGGGAGAAGTTATTGATGCTGTCCAGCTGATGCGTGAAGAGGGTCTCCTAGATGATTCGCAAGATATGTCTGCTTATATACAGCGCTCGGTTTCCAACAAATCTAGAGATATTCTAAAGCAGTTTTCTAGTTTAGAGAGTTTTCTATTAGAACAGCTTTCTGATGACGACTACAGCTTCAATTTGAAAGAGTTGAATGAGCGTGCCATGGATGAGGGGATAGCGTCATCTATTAAGAGCATACGGACTGTATTGAACTATTGGCGTATCAAGGGGTTTGCCCGGCGGGGTCAGTATAACTTAGACGTTAATACGGATATTGTGCCGGATTTAAGTACAAGACAGTTGCGTCAGAAGTATGAGCAAAGGATTGATGTATGTAACTTCATTGTTGAGGAGCTTTATATCCTGGGTGCGGAGACTCCTGAAAACAATAGTGGGGAAGTTCCAGTCCAGTTTTCCTTGCTTGGATTGTATAAAGCTTACCTTGATATGGCTCAGACTTCTATGTATCAGAGAAAGGCTACATCGCAGGACTTTGAAGATGCTCTGCTATATCTATCTAAAATAAGTGCTATGAGCCTTGAGGGTGGTTTCCTTGTGCTCTATAATGCGCTGGAAATTGAGCGGCTTGAAATGGATAATAGACGGCAATATAGGGTGGATGACTACCGCTCACTGAATGAGTTTTATAAGCAGAAAATACAGCAAATCCATATTGTAGGTGAATATGCAAACCTTTTAGTTAAGGATTATGATGCGGCACTACTATTTGTACAGGACTATTTTCAAATGGATTTCAAGAAATTCATAGCTAAGTATTTTGAGGGCGAGCGCGCAGAGCAAATAAACCGTAACATTATGCCAGACAAGCATGATAAGTTGTTTGGGGATTTGTCTGAGGTGCAGAGTAGGATTATCAGTGATGACAAGTCGCTGCGTATTGTGGCTGTTGCTGGGCCTGGAAGCGGGAAGACTCGTGTGCTGGTACATAAGTTGGCATCGCTTTTGATGCTTGAGGAAGTGAAGCATGAGCAGTTGTTAATGCTGACGTTTTCACGCTCTGCGGTTACTGAGTTCAAGAAACGCTTGTTTGACTTGGTTGGGGGTGCTGCCCGTTTTGTTGACATCAAGACATTCCACTCGTACTGTTTTGAGTTATTGGGAAGGGTAGGCAGTCTTGAGGGTGTAAATGATATTGTGCGCAATGCTGTTGATATGATTAACAATGATGAAGTGGAACCTTCCCTCATTGCAAAAACAGTAGTAGTTATTGATGAAGCTCAGGATATGGTTGAGGACGAGTACGCTTTGATTGAGGCTCTTATAAACAAGAACTCAGATATGCGTGTTATAGCCGTTGGTGATGACGACCAGAACATATTTGAATTTAGAGGATCTGACTCCAAATATCTGCGTTCATTTATCACGGAGCACGGAGCCACAACATATGAGATGCCGGAAAA
>CAZIVK010000330.1:0-2367 GCA_964542515.1 uncultured Oscillospiraceae bacterium
GCGCTGCGGAAAGACCAAGAACCAGCATAAAAAGCATACTGTTGAGCATCCCTGCAATGCTAACCGAGGCTATTGCTTCTGCACTCATATGCCCAATAATTGAGCTCTGAGACAACTGATTGATTGCCCAGACTATTTGACCACCAAGAACAGGTGCACCATACACAAACAAGTCACGCATCAGCTTCTTATCAAACAAGAAGAAATCCCGTATCCCCATACGGAGCTTTTGATCAATGCGGACTACGTATATAACAACCACACCCACTTCAACCAAGCGCGCAATACAGGTAGCAAGTGCGGCACCCTTGACACCCATAGCTGGAAATCCTAACTTACCAAAAATAAATACGTAGTTCAGTGAGATGTTAACTACCAGAGCAATCAACGAATTAACCAATCCGATCTTCACAGCTTCAACCGACCTCATTGCGGTGATAAGCATCTGTGATAGGCAGAAGAATACATAGGACCAGCAGACTATCCTAAGATAGCCCACCCCTTCTGCTATGACCCTTTCATCATTTGTAAACAAACTCAATAGCCACTGGGGAAACAGGAATGACAGGAATGTCATCAGTAGGCCTGTTACAACGCAGAGCCATGTTGTTATTGACATGATCTTTTTGATGCTATCTGTGTCTTTTCTGCCCCAATACTGTGCAGACAATATAAGCGCAGCACTGGTAAACCCACCAACAGCAAACTGCAGGAAGGTCTGCGTCTGATTGCCCAGGTAGACCCCGCCAATTGCATACTCTCCAAGTGTGCCAATCATTAGATTATCTGCAAAGCCAACTGCAAATGTTACTGTGTTTTGCAGTGTGATTGGAATAGCAAGGACAAGTAGCAACCTATAAAAGGAGCGATCTCGTGTGAATCGTATCATGATATAATCTCTTTCTAATGTAAAAATATGACGCTGTCTCCCCTGAACGTCTGGTTCAAGAGAAACAGCGTCATTGAATTTATAGGAGTAAACTCCGTCTATACTATCAGAAGTCTCCTTAAATTGCTACCCTGACGCATCATAGCGTGGGGTGGTGGATTTTCAAATGCCTCATCACTATTAACGGAGGGCGGGATATAGGACATAATATAATTATACTTCACGTCCACATCGTGGTAGCCCTGGGAGAGCCCACCCGACTTCTTTATTTTCAATGTGGCTGCCTTGGAATTTGGTCACTGGACGTAATCAATCTTTAGCATCTCTTCGGGGGTGTAGTCAATATCTTCTATATTCCAAATGATATCGTTCTTGTCAAAGACCTCTCCGTCAACTATAACATCGCCCGGGCGTAACAAGCTAAGCCATGCGCCTCTGTAGTAGTTACTCCTCACACGGAGTTCGAAGCCGACGATCTGACCGCCCTGCTCAATATTGCGGAATCCTCTAGTCTGAATGACTGATGTTTCAAGCATTTCTTCTCTCTCCTTTCTTAATATCCAAGTATGCGCTTCATCATGATATGCTGACGACGGAGCTGTTCCGAGACATACCCCTCTTCACTCTTATGCGCGCCCTCATATTCAGAGAGCATGTAGCCGTCCCAACCGTTATCAACAAAAACTTTTATGATCTCATCATAGGGGATAGTTGTCTCCTCAAAGTTTTCACTCATATTGTTAAACTTAGCATGGCAGCACTTTATGTATTTCAACAATGGGATCATGTCCTTAGGATAGCTGGCAGGGCTTCCGTCCTCAGGCAAACCGGGCATTTTCCAGCCCTCATTGAACACATTTTGGAAGGTACCAAAGTCTACGTTAATACCAAAGTACTTTGTGTTTTCCTTCTCTATGAAATCAACGTAATCATCAACCATTTTTGATTTTAGTGCTGTGGGGATATGGATTTCAGGACACATGCAGACATTGCACTCCTCAGCAAGGGGGAGAGCCATTTTGATAAACTCCCTCCAGTTATCAACTGGGTTAAGGGTGTCATCAGTTACACCGAGTTTTGTGCGCAATACTGTAAAGCCCAGTTTGTGTGCGAGCCTGATATCACGTGCTAGCTGGGTGTACGTCTCCTCAGATGTCTGCTGTCTGCCTTTGTAGAGGCGCGAATCTACCCAGTGGCCGTACTCTACAGGGACGATACCATACTTTTTACATAGACCCTCTCATTTAAAGCACCAATCATCAGTGGGATAGGGATAACCCTCTATGTGACCATTTGCAAGAATTTCAAGACCGTAGGCGCCCATGTCGCGCATCTCCATGAAGCAATCTTCCAATGTCATGTCAACATCAAGGCGTCCGGAATAGCTGTATATAGAGACACCACGCTTTGGACCTATTTGGGGTACTGTACTCAGTGATAATCTCCTTTCCTATTTACAGATTTCAGCAATTCTCGTA
>CAZIVK010000331.1:0-2357 GCA_964542515.1 uncultured Oscillospiraceae bacterium
GTCAGATATGGAGCGGGACTACGAAGGCTTTTCCGCTGCCGTAAAAAATGTAATGCGTGAGAGTGAACGTGGCAACCTGTCTGGCATCCGTGGGCCTCTATCAAAGCTTATAAAGACAGAGGACATCTACGCACTTGCCATTGAAACTGCACTTGGTGCAGGAATGCAGAATATAGTTGTGACATCTGAAAAGGATGCCAAAGCTGCTATTGAGTTGCTTAAAAGACGTGACGGCGGCAGAGCAACATTCCTACCAATCTCCGCCGTCAGGGGCAGGGTTCTGTCTGAAAATCTATCTGGGGAAGCCGGCTTTGTTGGCATAGCCAGCAACCTGGTTGAAGCAGATAGTGAGTATCTTGAAATTGTTCGCAGCTCATTGGGACGTACAGCCGTAGCTGATGACATGGACAGCGCCATCGCCATCGCCAGGAAATTTAGTTATAGGTTTAGAATTGTTACCCTGGACGGGCAGGTTGTAAATGCCGGTGGCTCCATGACCGGAGGAAGCAGCGGCAGGAATACAGGTGTGCTTAGCCGCGCAAATGAGCTTGAAAACCTCAGGAAGAACCAAACCTCATTGAGCTCATCGCTTAAGAACTCGGAAGCCGCACTTGGTGAGCTAAAACGTGAGACCGTTGCCGCAGAATATGAAACAGACATAGCAAAAGCTGACCAGCGTAGAGTAGAGGATGCTGTTCTGAGGTTGGAGGGTGAACTGTCCACAGTTAAGAGTAAAGCAGAGGACAGCCGCCGGAGCCTCATGTCTGCTGACACCGAGCTTGCAGATATTAGCCAGCGTATTGCACATAATAACATCACTGTTGCAGAACTTAATGAAAAGATAGAGCTTCACACTGCAGAGCGTGACAAAATCCGTAGAGATATAGAGTCGGTCAAAGGTGGCAGGTCAGAGCTTGTTGCAAAACGAGGTTCGCTGACTGAACGCGCCGCCACCCACCGTGAAACCAAAAGTGGGCTTGTCGCTGAAAGGCAGACAACTCTTAAGAATATAGATGAGTTGGAAAAACTCAGAGAACATTTCTCTTCTGACGTGAAGAGACGAGACTCACAAATAAATGATTACCGCAACAGGTGCGCTGAAATTGAAAAAGAAATTGAAGTTTTACGCATCAAAGCTGAATCTTTAAAGCAGATAAATACACAAAAACGCGGGAAGATAACCAAATTGACATCCCTGCGGATGGAGCTTGAAGCAACACGTATTTCTGCTGACAGAAGCGGCAAGGATAAAAATACTTCCATCCTCAACCTACAGCATGAGCAAAGCCGCCTGGAGCAAAAAAAGACAGAAGCCGAAATGTCTGAAAAGCAACTGGTGGACAAGCTTTGGGACAGCTACGAGTTAACCCGGACAACAGCCACTGTAGTTGCTGTTAAGCTGAGCTCTGTCTCCGCAGCAAGCAGGCGGATAACGGAGTTGCGGCGAGAAATGTCTAAGCTCGGGGACGTAAATATTGGCGCTATAGATGAGTACAAGCGGGTTTATGAGCGCTACACCTACCTGACAGACCAGCGTGACGATGTTGAGAAATCTAAAGGGGAGCTCGAGGAGATCATTGAAGAGATAACCAAGCAGATGACCGATATCTTTGCAGAGAAGTTTAGTGACATTAACTTAAGCTTTACAGAGACATTCCAAGAAATTTTTGGCGGTGGAAATGCACACCTTGAGTTGGAAGATGTAAGTGACATACTCAACTGCGGTATTGAAATCCGTGTTCAACCACCAGGAAAGTCCCTAAAGTCGATCACATTACTATCTGGAGGGGAGAAGGCCTTCGTTGCAATTGCACTGTACTTTGCTATATTGAAGGTCCGTCCAACGCCCTTCTGTGTCCTGGATGAAATTGAAGCAGCACTTGATGATGTAAACGTTATTAGATACGCAAGGTATCTCAAGCGTCTATGTAACACAACCCAGTTTATTCTGATTACACACCGCCGCGGAACAATGGAGGAGTCTGATGTTCTCTACGGAGTCACAATGCAGACCCCCGGTATATCCAAGATATTGACACTTAATGTAAATGAGGCTGAACGTGAGCTGGGAATAACACTCAAGTAGAAAATTTAAAGGAGTTTGACAGATGTCCTTTTTTGATAAGATAAAGACAGGCCTGGCAAAAACAAGAAAAGCAGTTACCGGGCAGATAGAGATGATGTTTAAGGATTTCAGCAAGGCTGATGAAGCCTTTTTTGAGGAGCTGGAGGAGGTCCTTATTTTAGGGGACATCGGAGCCAGAACCGCATCGGATATAGTTGAAAAGCTACGTGGACGCGCAAAGGCCGATGGACTCCGTGACGCAGCGGGAGTCAAAGGAGCCCTTGAGGAAATT
>CAZIVK010000332.1:0-2352 GCA_964542515.1 uncultured Oscillospiraceae bacterium
TTTTCTGATTTCTAACATCAAGACGATAAGACATAATGTGCACCCTCCAACTACAAGTAGTAGACGTTCATGCTTTGCTCCTATATTATACCATAGTGTGCGACAATATGCTACACATATTTTCAGGAAAATACAAAAAAATATCCTCTCAACCTCAAAGGTTGAAAGGGTTCTGGCGGTTGCAGTTATTCAGGGGCTGTCAAACAAGCGGAAAAATTGCGCATCTCTATATTTTTATCCTTCTGTACATTTCCACGCATTGTGTGAACCTCCAAGAATTTATCTTTACCCAATAAGTATACATGATAATTAATAATTGTCAATCGTTTTCATTATAAAAGACTGCTATAATGTCGCTTAAATAGTTGCAGAATGTCCCAAGGTGGCATATAATAGTACCTATATTTAGTAATTTAGGAGGTGATGGTTTGCCCACTATAAAGGATGTGGCAAAACAGGCCGGGGTTTCGGTTACGACTGTTTCAAGAATAATGAATAATAGAGGTGCAATCAGCGACAAAACACGTAAAAAAGTACAAAAAGTTATGAAGGACCTTGATTACCATCCAAATGAAATAGCGCGCTCACTGCTCACCAAGCGCAGCCGTATAGTAGGTGTGATTATTCCATATATTGATCACCCCTTTTTCAGTAGACTCACCGGCGCAATTGAAAACGCATGCTATAAAAGCGGCTATAAAATGCTTCTTTGTACCTCAGAAAACAACGCGGACAAAGAACGCCAAATGGTCTCAATGCTACGTGCAAACAAGGTTGATGGTATTCTGCTCTGTAGCCGTATTGAGGATGCCTCAATCTATGCAGATTATGAACTGCCCATGGTCAGCATTGAAAGAACTATTGACCACGTACCATCCGTCTCCTGTGACAACTACCGTGGCGGCATACTTGCTGCACAAACACTTATAAGCGGGGGCAGCAAACATCCGGTTTTGTTTGGTAACAGAGTTGCAAAATATATGCCCGCACGCCTTAGGTACAAGGGCTTCCGTGATGAGTGCCAGCGTGTTGGTGTAGAATTCCACGAGTACCTCATTGATGAAGAAGACCTCTTTGCCTCAAACTTCCGGAAAAACATTGATGACCTCCTAAGGGACCACCCTGACATTGATGCGATATTTGCTACAAGTGATGTTTTGGCCGCCAGAGCCTATGTGCAGTTTCTTGACAACAACCGTACCGCTCCAAATGACTTCCAGGTTGTGGGGTTTGACGGAATTGACATATCGGACTACTTCAATATAACCACCATAGCGCAGCCCATAAGACAGATGGGTGAGTTCTCCGTTGAGATGCTCCTCAAGCGCATTGAAGGGCAGATGGTCCCGGAACAATCCATTCTTCCAGTCTCCTTAATAACTAGAAACAGCACCAGAGCGTAACCGTTTGACATTACTTATACGTTCATGTAAACTACGCATAGCTACGTATGTCACACTAATTGGAGGTTCACGCATGATAACGATGAAAGACGTTGCAAAACGTGCCGGCGTTTCTATAACAACAGTCTCAAGAGTCATGAATGACAGGGGCGCAATAAGTAGTAAAACCCGCAAAAAAGTTCTTAGCACAATGGAGGAACTAAATTACTTCCCTAATGAAATGGCCCGTTCCCTCATGACAAATAAGACACATATTATCGGCCTTATCGTTCCCACTGTTGACCATCCTTATTTTAGCGCCGCTGTGGACCACATTGAGAGTATGTGTGCTGCAGAAGGATACAAGCTACTTCTCTGCACCTCGGACCACTCATATGAAAAGGAAAAGAAAATGTCCGCTATCCTCCGTGCCAACAAGGTGGACGGCGTCCTCCTATACAGCCAGGGTAAAGAGGCGCAGGAGTACGTCAACTATGAACTTCCAGTCATTGCTATTGACACAAGCCCTTTAGACGTACCCTCAGTTTTCTGTAACAACTATCAGGGTGGGTCACTTGCCGCAAAAACTTTAATTGAATGCGGTTGCATTAATCCCGTTGTTTTTGGTTTTGAGGATAGTGAAATTGCAATTGGACAACAGAGAATAAATGGCTTTTGTGATGAGTGCACCAACAGTAGCATAGACTATGGAAAGTATATCATTGAACGTAAATACTATAGAGACAACCAGATAGATGTTGACTTTGAAATCCATCTTCACCGGATGATGGAGCAGTTCCCTGAAATTGACGGCCTCTTTACAACTAACGAAATTTTAGCAACAAAGGCAATTCTGCATTTACATAGAATGGGTAAGTCTGTGCCTGAGGACATCCAAGTAATGGGATATGACGGCACCACACTCTCCGATATTGTCGGTATAACCACCATAGCCCAGCCTATTGAGGAG
>CAZIVK010000333.1:0-2324 GCA_964542515.1 uncultured Oscillospiraceae bacterium
AGTTTACAAGTGGACAAAGGGGGGATGGATTTGATCTTAAAACGCTATATTGCACTTGCTACTGTTATAGTGCTGTTATTTTCGTTGTTTGCGGTCTCGGCATCAGGAGGCGCTGGAACAGCACAGGATCCGGTTGCCACACTCAGTTATATACAAACAAAGTTTATTCCAGGGATTAATGATTACCTAAACTCCAAGTTTTCATCTGAACTCGGAATAAAGTATGCTGAAGCTGATTCAAGGTTTGAAAAGATCATTAAAGAGAATAATATAACTCAAAATAGTGCTGATATCCTTGAATCAGTTACATATATGACATATATGCAGTTGCTAGATTCTGGAATTTACTCCTCCTCAGACGGTAAAAAAGCAATCACTCTTAATGAGAATGAGCGCTTGGTTATTGGCCAGTTTAGTAGCTTCACCGTTACCGGGGGTAGAGCACTAATCGGTGGTGACGCAACTCACGCCTTCGTGAATGCAACTGCAGGGGCTCGGTCTTTGGTAAATTCTTATGCCTCCCGTCTGACGCGCTATATTGTTGCTGAGGAGGGCATTGTAACTGTCCTGGCAAGTGATGGACCGGTTACATTGTATGTAGAGGGAACTTACCAAAGAGTACCAGTATTTGTACCTCAAAATATTGATAAGGCGGCCGCGCTAAAGGATATATATCTATTTATGGGGTCAAACAAGGGTTTTGAGCTAAATAGGCCTGCGACCCGTCTGGAAGCGCTTATACTGTTTCTGCGCCTGATTGGTGAGGAGAACCAAGCACTTGCATATAATGGAAAGCACCCCTTCACTGATGTCCCCTTCTGGGCCAATGACACCGCAAATAAATATGTGGCTTATGCTTACGACATGGGGTACACAAAGGGTGTATCGGTTAAACTTTTTGGAACCCGCAACATAGTTACTGCGGAACAATACATGACATTTGTGCTCCGTGCGCTTGGGTACGTAGATGGAACAGACTTCCAGTGGGAGGAGTCTATTGATAAGTCCATTCAGTACGGTATACTTTCCCCCTCTGATAAGGATATGCTCCACAGACGTGGCTTCTATAGGGACTTAGTGGTTTATGTGTCCTGCAACTCCCTGTTTGCCACCAAAAAAGGAACAAATACACAACTTCTGACAACCCTTATACAGAAAGGCCTTGTGACAGATTTGCAGGCCCAGGAGTTCAAAAATAAGGTCTCTTAAATTCATTTTCCTTTTCTGCACACTATTGCCTGTTTTGAATAAACTATAGTGAGACTAAAACAGGAGGTAACTTGTATATGGGAAACTGTCTGGTTGGAGGCGTCGGCAGGCGCAACGATGAATGGATTTGGGTTGTACTCATAATCGCTGTAGTTATTATCTGGCTCTGCTGCTTCTGCGACAATTAATTATCAAGAAAAACACACTTGGGGCTGTCTGTTAAGACAGCCCCAAGTGTGTTTGTTGTAGATTATATTCTATTACTACTACTTATGCTTAATTAGGGAAACCAACAGATGCGTCACGGTTATAAAAACCGTCTAGAGCTGCTTGTTGCATTCCAATAATATCCTTTACACCCATAGCTTCCAATTGGGCTATATATCCGTCCCATTCGGTGTCAATGTTACGTTGACCGAGGATTACACTCATGGCAAACTCTTTTGCAAAGGTGTCAATATCGTTGAACTTGTTGGAATATTCGGTAACAGCATCAGCGGCAATAGAGAGAGCGGGCATTTCAACGGCATCGTCTGCATAATTTGCTTCCCACTTTTGATAAATCTGTTTTGCCTGATCTGAGATGTTATTCTCTGAACGACGCCAATCATAGCGGTAAACAGCTGAGTGGAACATGCAATATTTGTTAAATGTCTGGTTAAGACCAAATCCATCAGGGTTTTTTGTAACCACATCATATAACTTGATGTTGCCATCAGCGTCTCTGTCATATGAGGTGCCTTCAACTCCGTATGTTGCTAGTGTAGATCCATCGTCAGAGAATCCATAGTCGTGGTATTGGAGGATGATTGGAATCAGTTCTTCTTTACAGCTTGAGGTTATCGTCATTACTTGACCTTGATACAAGAGACGGGATGTGAGTGCGTAGCATGCTTCAAATTTCTGTCCTGCTTTCTGAACTGGTGCTGAAATGCCAGCCCAGTGTATGTTATCACCAACTGTATTCATGTTAGCATAATCTATGTATGCTTTGTAACTGCTTCCTATACCTACATCACCTTGTATCAGTGTATTAAAGAAGGTGGGATTATCACGGTTATAAAAATCAACGTCAATAAGTCCTTTTGAAAACCAATCCTGCATTAATACTAAGT
>CAZIVK010000334.1:0-2313 GCA_964542515.1 uncultured Oscillospiraceae bacterium
CGGAAAACTTCTTAAAACATCTAGATAAACTTCTATATAAGGATAAAATGGCAAGACGCAGCCAAAGAACACTTTAAAAAATGAGGCCACACTTTGTATGTGAGGCCTCATTTTGTATGTTAAGATTCTTGGAATTCTTCAGTAGTAATGCTTTCTACTGGGATGGTTGGGGACTGTTCCTCTATCTTTTTACCGAGGAAGTTGGGAAGCTCCATTCCTGCCATGTTGAGGAGATCATTAAGTGGGGGCAGGGACTTCACCATACCTGAGATAAACTCAGATGTTGAGGTTTTCCCGTCCTTTCCACCAAGACCGTCCCAAACGGTAATCTTGTCTATCTTTATGTTCTTAATAGCTTCAACCTGGGTTTTCATGAGTGTTTCAAGTTTATCTGTAACCATAAGCTTGACGGCGTCATTGGCGTCACCACCCGCGGCTTCCACAATCTGGACAAGACCACTGGCCTGGCGTGTGAGGAGTTCCTGTATACCACGTGCTTCAGCTTCCATTTTGGCGTAGATGGCGTCAGCTTCACCTCTTGCTTGGCGTCTGATTTTTTCAGCTTCTGCTTCAGCTTGAAGTTCAATCTTCCGTTTTTCAATTTCAGTTGGGACTATGATATCAGCTTCAAGGGTTGCCTGCTCACGGGCAAAACGTGCTTGCTCAGCTTCCTGCTCAGCGGAATAGGCCTCCTGCAGAGCTTTAGCGGCCTGGATCTTTTCAGCGGCTGTTGCGCGTTTCTGTGCCTCTGCCATTTTTTCACTGAGTGTGGCGTTGGACTCAGCAACTTGGGCTTTTGCTTCGTTTTCACCCTGTATTGCTTTTGAGTCAGCTAGTGAGACCTCAATACGCTGATCTCTGTGGGCGCTGGCTTCACCAATAGCACCGGCGCGGTTGGCGTCTGCAACAGAAATCTTTGCGTCATTTATTGCTTTGGCGGCGGCCTCTTGACCGAGGGCAATAATGTAGCCGGATTCGTCTGCAATGTCTGTGACGTTAACGTTTATAAGCCGTAGACCTATTTTCTGGAGCTCTCCTTCTACGTTGTTGGAGACTGCAATCAGGAATTTGTCACGGTCAGTGTTGATTTCTTCAATATCCATTGTTGCAATGACAAGCCTTAGCTGTCCAAATATAATGTCCTTTGCAAGTTCCTGAATTTCTACCATTTTAAGTCCCAGGAGTCTTTCCGCTGCGTTTTGCATTACACCGGGTTCCACGGAAACACCTACGGTAAATATACTTGGCACATCAATACGGATATTCTGTTTGGAGAGGGCATTTCTTAAATCAACCGATATGGATATTGGTGTCAGATCCAGAAAGGAAAAACCCTGAAGAACCGGAACAATAAATGCGGCACCACCATGGATGCATTTTGCGCTTCTGTAAGTTCCGTCCTTGTTACTCCCGACCTTTCCGTAAATAACCAGAATTTTGTCAGACGGGCATTTGCGGTACCTTGAAAGTATTACGACTAAGGTGGTAAACAGGAGCAAGACAATAACTGTGACTAGAATGATAACCTGTGGACTCATGCGAAAATTCCCCCTTAAATTATTTAATAAGTGTGCTGAACCCGTGAAGTCTTTCAACTACTACAGTGTTCTCATCAATAAGGCTGGTTATTTTGACGGTCTCCCCAGTGTTTATTCTTTCAGGAGATTTATTTACTGAGGATAGCTCCACTAGGCGGTCCTGAAGGAGCACTGTAACTTTACCGCGGCCGTTACTGTTTTCAGGAATGGGGATGTAGACGGTAGCGGTTTTTCCGATGGCATTCTTGAGGTCAAGGTTTCCACTCTCTTGGAGCTTCAAAGCGTATTTAAATAGGTAAGCAATACCTACAAGTGCTACGCCACCGGCAAAGATGGCAACAACTGATGAAAAAGCAGGACCAACACCTGATTTTGATGCTACAAGACCTGCCCAGCCACCTATGGAGAAAAAGGCAATTATGCCCCGTACGGTAAATAATGTGAGGCCGTCACTTGCTTCCGCTGCGTCCGTTCCGGATACCGGACTGTCAAAATCTGTTTCAGTGTCAAAGGATCCATCACCATCAAAACCTATTCCTACAAAAAGTAAAATAGACTGTAGGAGCATAATGAAGGTAGCCGGGATAGCCATAGCCACAAAAATACGTTCAAGAGCAGTGAGTGTGTCCCACCATAATGTGATAATATCGTACAAATATACCCCCCCTTTATTAGCTCAATATTCTAAGTGAAACCTATCTATAAGTATACATTAATTGAGTCGATTTGTAAAGAATATAACAAAGTTGTGGCTTTATTTTTGAATTGTGATATA
>CAZIVK010000335.1:0-2298 GCA_964542515.1 uncultured Oscillospiraceae bacterium
AGGCTTGCCAAACGGTGTATGTTCTGCGGATATCAGTTTTCCAGCACCAAGTGTCTTCATGACGGTAATTCCGACCTGCTTTTGCTCACATAATTTGTATAGTTCAGCACGCTTGGGGTCTATTCCTCGGAACAGCTCAGCACCAAAGCCTTTTTCTGAATGGTTAAATACATATTCGGTTGCAGGAAGCATATCAAATGCGGGGTTGATGCTGAATAACATCAATTCGGGAAGTCCAGTGTTTATGGCACGGATTGCAGTATGGGGGTTATGGGAACTAAAACCTATGTGCCCAATGTCTCCATCTCTCTTAAGTTTAAGTACATAGTCTGCAAAGCCGGTCTCAAAGACTGCTTTGTAATCATCGTCTGAGTCAATAAAAAACATCATGCCAAAATCAATGTAGCCAAACAAACGTAGCATGTCCTCAAAGTAGCGCTTTACCACAGGAAGATCCCGGGAGATATCATATTGTTGGTTGATATCCGTTGAACCTATGTGCCCTTGAATCATTACGTCCTTGCGGCGGTCACCAAGAGCCTTAGCGATATTTTCCCGAACTTCTCTTCCAGGCATAAATGCGTCAAAGATGTTTATGTCACATTCAAGTGCTGCGTCAATTGTTTCTTTTACTTGTTCATATGGTCTTTTGTCCAAGTGCTCCAAACCAATGCCTATAATACTTGATTTGCGCCCAGTTTTACCAACTTCTCTATATTGCATATGTATTCTCCTATCTATAATGCTCGCTTGCCTCACTATTATATCAGACTACCAAACACTTTACCAATACTATCATTAATGACCAGATTGGCTTTATGATCCACCGATGTTGCGGACTTGTTAATTAATATTAGTTTATCACCATCATAGTAGTTAATAAGACCCGCGGCAGGATAAACAACCAAAGATGTCCCACCTATAATCAACACGTCTGAATTTTTTATGAGGTTGATAGCCTTCTCCAAAATAGTGTTGTCCAGACCCTCTTCATACAAAACAACATCAGGCTTAATGATTCCACCACAGACACATTTGGGAACACCGGAACTACTTACAACAGCATGAACATCATATAGTTTTCCACACTCCATGCAATAGTTGCGGTGAACTGACCCGTGCAGCTCCAGAACATTCCTACTACCTGCAACCTGATGTAGCCCATCAATGTTTTGAGTTATTACGGCTTTTATTTTGCCTTCCTTCTCAAGATCAGCTAATTTCTTATGAGCAGTATTAGGCTGTGCATCTAAAAATATCATCTTATTCTTATAGAAATCGTAAAACTCCTCTGTACGACTTCTGAAGAAGCTGCAAGAGATCATTGTTTCAGGCGGATACTTATATTTCTGGCTATAAAGTCCATCAACGCTCCTAAAATCAGGTATTCCGCTCTCCGTTGAAACCCCTGCACCACCAAAAAATACAATATTATGACTCTCACTTACGATTTGTTTAAACTTTGAATACATTACATCCTCCTTATCCGCACTTCTCCGTCCATTTCCCAAGAATCCATACCCATCATTTCTGCCGCCAAAGGGCAGATATCCACAATACATCCACCACTGAGCTCTGCTCCCTCAGGGACCGACTCCCCTTTTACCATATAAAAGGCACTGTAATCCTCCTGGTTAAGGGAATAACCATGCTGTCCCCTATGCAGTGTACCAAATGCGTACCCCTTAGCGGCTTCAATGCCAAGAGCATATTCCTGTCCCATTCCGCTTATTTGCATCTCCTCCGGGGACAATTCCCTCAGAACGTACTCCTCTTTGAGTATCCCAAGAGCTTTAGCCGTAATATCCTCACTGCTCTGTATATCATAAATCTTGAGGAAAGCTGTACCACCGGCATTGTGGAAATAGGCCTCATTCTTTGCAACACCTTGTCTCTCTAAGTAATCATTCGGGTTCACAGAGGTATGCACATCCAGGCAACCGTGATCACTGAAAACAATGATTCCAGTCTCATTGAAAGTGCCTGCCATTTTCAACGCTTGAACCAAAAGACCCAGTCGCCGGTCATGCCGCTCCAAGGATTCCAATGCCTGCTTGCTCCGCGGACCATAATTGTGCTTTTGGGTGTCCGTGTCAATTAAATGCAACATCAAGAGCTCAGGTTTATGGCGTATCAGTGCATCCACTGCAATTCTAGTTGTGAAATTGTCAAGAGCTGGTTCTTTCACTCCCCTAAAGTACGTAATGAAGCGTAGAAGGTTCTTGAGGATAAAGCCGGGGCTACCTCTGGACAACGTTAACCATATACGTTTCAAGACGCTCATCTTCCCAGCAATCT
>CAZIVK010000336.1:0-2295 GCA_964542515.1 uncultured Oscillospiraceae bacterium
CATTTCCGGAGGCTATAAGTACACACTTAATGAGGTCCCTCATAGGAATTTCCTCACCCACCTTAAGGTTTACGGTGGAGCTCAGGGGATGGAGGTCCTTTAGCGCGGAGTACTGGACCGTGACGATGTCATCCATGTTACCTTTTTCAAAGATAAGCAGGGCGGTCATGATTTTAGTAAGAGATGCTGGGTTTGCACGTTCACGGGAGTTGAGGTCATAGAGGACTTCACCTCCGGCGGGTTCTATGAGGAGAGCGCTTTTTGAGTTGAGTTCCAGGTCCTCTAAGGCTGATGCCAGAGGAGTAAGTGATAGGATGATGATGATGGCGGAAAAGAGTGCAGTAAGCCGCTTTGTAATAATTTTCATTTTGTCTCCAACTGTTTTGTTAGTTTTTATCATTGATTTGTATATAGACTAAAGGCAGAACCTTTGATATAATTTATGTATATGTATTATAACAAACATGTGCTCTTTCGGCAACCGCTTGTTTTAATTTGTTTGTAACAAAGGTGGTGAACTTGTGAAATTTAACCGGGCTGAAATCTCAATATTTTTCTTCACTTTTATCTTCATCTCCTTTGCTGCGGGCTTTTTAGGGGGTAGAATGACTATGAGTAATACTTTTACCATCACAAGTGAAATACCCCAAAAAACGGCTGCGCCTGTAGGAATTATTGCCCCCACTGTGTCGGAAGACCCCAAAACAGAATTTCCTATTAACATCAATACTGCAGCGGTGGAGGATCTTATGCTCCTTCCATCCATTGGGAAGACACGCGCGGAAAACATCATTAAGCACCGTGAGAAGAATGGAGCTTTCAGAAGTGTTGCAGATATTATGGAGGTTTCGGGGATTGGACCGAGTATATATGACGGTATCAGGGACCTGATAGCGGTGGACTAAACTATGGAAATTAAGGAGACAAAATGAAGATACTTGTAGTGGATGATGAACGCACCTTAGTTAAAGGTATAAAGTTTAACCTTGAGAATGACGGGTATGAGGTGGACACTGCCTATGATGGTGAAGCTGCCGTTGAGATTGTTCTCAAAGGCGGAATTGACCTGCTTATTCTTGACCTCATGATGCCCAAGATGGACGGATTTGAGGCCTGCAAACGGATACGAGAATTTTCAACTGTGCCCATAATAATGCTCACTGCTAAAAGTGAGGACATAGATAAAATTATAGGGTTTGAGTACGGAGCGGATGACTACGTAACAAAACCCTTCAATATTATGGAGCTCAAGGTGCGTATAAGAGCAATTCTACGCCGGGCTGCGGGTGAATCAAAAAAGGCAGAGGAGGAGTCCCGTATTGTCCGTGGACACATTCAAATTGACTCCTACAGCAGAAACGCCTACATTGATGACCGCGTTGTTGACCTCACCGCCAAGGAGTACGACCTGGTAGAATTAATAATGAACAACCCCGGAAGGGTCTACAGCAGGGAAAACCTTTTAAATATTGTCTGGGGGTATGAGTACCCCGGTGATATACGTACCGTTGACGTGCATGTGAGAAGGTTGCGGGAGAAACTTGAAAGAAACCCCGCACAGCCTGAGTATATCCTGACCAAGTGGGGAGTTGGGTACTATTTCAGAACCGAAAGTTAGATCATCTGTCTATATTGGAATACAGTTTAAGGTGGCCTTGTCTTACATCGTCATCATAGTTGGCATGCTCGCAATTCTGAACATATACCCTGTTATTGTAAGTCAAAATTTTATTTTCCGGTCAAAGCGTGACACAATGCAGGACAGAGCTACACTATATTCTATGACTCTTTCAGGTCTTGATTCGCTGACAGAGGAGTCCGTATCCAATATAATGCAGATGCTTGGAGAGCATGGAAATTCCAGAGTTATTATAACAGACCACCTGCTTCGTTCCCTCTATGACAACGCAACCACTGAAAACTCGGTGGGCAAGACTATCCTGCTCCAGGAGGTCCGCAGAGCCATACAGGGAAATGACGTTTTTTACTCCTTCTCGGACGGACATTCTTTGGACAGTAAGGCCGCTTCACCAATCTTTATTTCAGGTAGGGCTGTTGGCGTTGTTTATATTTATGACTCGGACACAGAGCTTGCAGCACTTCTTTCCGACATTCAGGGGAATCTATCCCGTATATCGTTCACAATTAGCGTAATTATTGTAGTTTTAAGTTTCTTGCTATCCAGGTTCCTGACTATGCGTATTAGTACAGTTTTGGCTGCCATACGCAGAGTCCGTGAAGGTGATTACGGCCACATGGCCAAAATTAAAGGTAAAGATGAAATAAGTGAAATAG
>CAZIVK010000337.1:0-2278 GCA_964542515.1 uncultured Oscillospiraceae bacterium
CGACGAAATCGACTCAATCCTCATTGACGAAGCCCGTACCCCCCTCATAATATCCGGACAGGGAGACAAGTCCACCCAGATGTACGAGCTTGCTGACCGCTTTGCGTCAATGCTCACAGCCACAAGGGTTAAAGAGCTTGACGAAAAGAGTGACAATGACGACATAGAAGGCGACTATATAGTAGATGAAAAGGCAAAAACAGTAACGCTCACCGCCAGTGGCATAGCAAAGGCTGAAAAGTCATTTAATGTTGAAAACCTGTCTGACGCAGAAAATAGTACCCTCTCACATCACATAAACCAGGCTATCCGCGCCAGAGGGCTTATGAAGCGTGACGTGGACTATGTGGTCAAGGACGGAGAGGTCATTATTGTTGACGAGTTTACGGGCCGCATGATGTTTGGAAGGCGCTACTCTGAGGGTCTGCATCAGGCTATTGAGGCCAAAGAGAATGTAAAGGTTGAGCGGGAATCTAAAACCCTTGCCACCATCACGTTCCAGAACTACTTTAGGCTTTATGATAAACTCTCCGGTATGACAGGTACTGCATTGACCGAGCGTGAGGAATTCGGTGAGATATACAAGTTGGATATCGTGGAGATTCCTACAAATAAGCCAATGATAAGGATAGACAATCCGGACGCTATTTACCGGACGTCAGACGGCAAAAAACGTGCAATAGTGAAGCAGATTGAGGAGTGCCATAAGAAGGGGCAACCCGTTCTTGTAGGTACAGTCTCAATTGATAAGAGTGAGGAAATTTCCGATATGATCCGGAAGATCGGAATCAAGCACAACGTTCTAAACGCAAAGCACCACGAACGTGAGGCTGAAATTGTAGCGCAGGCAGGTAAGTTTGGAGCCGTAACCATTGCAACAAACATGGCAGGTCGTGGAACCGACATACTTCTCGGAGGAAATGCTGAGTCAATGGCAAGGCAAGAGCTCCGCAAAAGGAACTACCCTGATGAGCTCATAGCGGAAGCGGATGGCCACAGTATTACTGACAATGAGGAAATTCTGGATATCCGCAAAGTCTTTAGCGAGCTTGTTGATAAATATAAGGTTGAAATTAAAAGTGAAGCCGCAAAGGTCATTGAAGCTGGTGGTCTGTTCATAGTGGGAACAGAGCGTCACGAGAGCCGCCGTATAGACAACCAGCTCCGCGGACGTGCCGGAAGGCAGGGTGACCCCGGTGAGAGCCGCTTCTTCATATCCATGGAGGACGACCTCATGAGACTCTTTGGATCTGAGCGTGTGTACAACATGATGGAGGCCCTTGGACTTGATGAGGACACTCCCATAGACCAAAAAATACTCTCAAACGCAATCGAATCCGCCCAGAAGAGAATTGAGAGCCGCCACTACCAGACCCGTAAGACAGTCCTTGAGTATGATGACGTAATGAACCAGCAGAGGGAAATCATCTACGGACAGCGGAGCAAGGTGCTCAATGGTGAGGACCTAAAGCCCTCAATCACTGCTATGATTGAGGAGGGCATTAATAGCGCTGTGGACGCTATCCTAGGTGAACAGGTCCATCCTGAACCCCATCAACTGGAGGAGATTACCGCTAGGTATCAGGGAGTATTCTTGGATCGTGGTGAGCTGCGCTATGGTAAAGAGGAACTTACCCGCCTGACAGGTGATGATCTTAAAAACTTACTAATTGAAAAGGCACACGCATTCTACGAAGCCAAGGAGCTTGAGGTCACGCCTCCTGTTATGCGTGAGCTTGAACGCTTTGTCCTACTAAAAATGGTTGATGAAAAGTGGATGGATCACATTGACTCCATGCAGGAACTGAGACAGGGTATTGGCCTTCGTGCCTACGCTCAGCATGACCCAAAGCTTGAATATAAGCGTGAGGGTTTTGAAATGTTTGACGATATGATAAGCTCTATCCGTAACGACACGGTCAAGCTTATTTTCACATCCAGAATAAGGGACGGTGGCGCACCTCAGAGAGAGCAGGTAGCAAAGCCCACAATAGCCATCCATGGGGACGGAACCGCAACAAAGAGAAGCACAACCGTACGGAAGGGCAAAAAAGTAGGTAGAAACGACCCCTGCCCCTGCGGCAGCGGTTTAAAATACAAAAAGTGCCATGGGCTAAATCCTGACGGTGTAGGCAATGTCAATTGACCTCATCTATTCTGATACACTAAGTCGGGAGAGCGGAGTTCGGCACTGCTTTACAACGCGTAGAGGCGGTGTGAGCACAGGCCACCTCTCATCGCTGAACATTGGGAAAAGCAGAGGGGACACTCCTGAAGC
>CAZIVK010000338.1:0-2275 GCA_964542515.1 uncultured Oscillospiraceae bacterium
AACGTCCACCCGTTTAAAAATAAATACTACTAAGTATTACGTTGTATTAGAATACTCTAATACTAAAATACACCTTTTCTCCCGATTTGTCAATATATTTACCAGTTGACAAAAGGTATTGAGGTGATTATAGTATTTTAGACGCAATTTATTACCTAAAGGGAGTTAATACATATATGCTGACGCAATTTTCAAGAACTGAAATGATATACGGCAAGCACGGCATGGATATGCTGTCCAGCGCGCGGGTTGCGGTGTTTGGAATAGGTGGTGTAGGCGGTTACACCGTTGAGGCGCTCGCCAGGAGTGGTGTGGGCACCATAGATATATTTGATGACGATACGGTGTGCCTCTCAAACCTCAACCGGCAAATAATAGCAACACAGAAAACACTGGGAAAATATAAGGTTGACGTGGCAAAGGAGAGGATTCTTGAGATCAATCCAAATGCCACAGTTAATACATATAAACTATTTTACACCCCGGAAACATCAGAGCAAATTGATATGTCTGTATATGACTATGTTGTTGATGCTATAGACACTGTTACAGGAAAAATAGAGCTTGTCATACGGTGTGCCGCTGCAGGCGTACCAATTATCTGCTCAATGGGTGCCGCCAACAAAATTGATGCAGCAGCTCTGGAGGTAGCTGACATATATGAGACCTCTGTATGTCCTCTGGCCCGTGTGATGAGACGCGAGTTGAGGAAAAGGGGAATTGAGCAACTCAAGGTGGTCTACTCAAAGGAACCCCCAAGAACCCCCATTGAGGACACCTCCTATTCTGAAGAGACTTCCAGTAAACGTAGCATCAGGCGCCAGACCCCTGGTAGTAACGCTGTAGTACCTCCCGTTGCTGGCCTGATTATAGCAGGAGAGATCATAAAGCACCTCTCACAAATATTATAACAAAGAATTTAGGCTGCAGCATTTGCAGCTTTTTTTCTTGCAATTTTCATCCTGATCTCGGCTACTATCCAAATTATTAAAGGAAGCCCAATCTGAAATGGCAGTGCCACATACCTGTACATCTCAAAAAACATGAATAACTCCATGACGTTCTTAAAGTTTATCATACTGAATGCCAACAGCAGTAGGCTGATGGGCATAATAATATTTTTATTATTTGATAACCCAAATAGACTTCCATTCATTTTTGTGAGTGCAAAGATGCATAAAGTGATCTTTCCAATTGCACTTAAGTTGTAGTTCAGCATAATGGAGCCCTCAATTCTGTTAATAAAGGTTCCTACGCTGATATATCCCGCGGCAGTATACGATGTGTAGTACTTAGCATATGAAATGTAGGGGCCCAAGACAAGCATATTCCTTAGTTGTATAACAAACAACATTAAAAAGGACACAAGAAATGCGCCAAAAAGGACTTTATATGGCGCCCTCTTTCCTTTTATATGGCTCCCCAATGTTAGGACTATAACCGCTTCCCCAAAGGGAAATGAAAACACGGTTAGAGAGCCGTTGGCCAATTTTGAAAAACTCTGCTCACCAATAGGCAATATGTTTTCAACATCATACCTGTTGTAAGACAGAACTATTGTAACTAACAATATAAAAACAACAACGGGCACCATCAGGCGTGTCCACTTTCCGATTGTACGAGCTCCACAGTAAACCATGTACGCAGAAACGCTTATTAGTGACGTTGCTATGACAATGTGTGGCGTTTTTATTAGAGCAATTGTCTGGACAAAATCAGTGAACGTGCATACAGTCAGAGTACATACTGAAAAGAAATAAATAACAAACAGAGAAATTACAACTTTACTCAGCACCTTTCCAAACAACTGGTCCAGAATTTCTGGCAGGTCCATCTGTGGGAAAAGGCTCATGAACCTTCCGTACATTAAGAATACAGGAAAAATAATTGCAATAGACATTATCATAGATATCCACGAATCCTGTTTTACGCTGGTGAGCGCCCCCGTTAGTATGTTACCCGCAAAGATAAAGAGGCCAAGAGCATAGGTTGCCTGTTTACTTGTAATGTATTTATTCATGTAATACCTCCCCTCATTCTCCCAAAAACATCTCAATAATTAATTGAAATGGACTTTTTATATTTACCCCAAACTCATCTAACATAAGCACGCTGAAACTTACTAACGATATAGCGGCATAGACTACACAGTCTTTCCAAAGCTTCTGTTTTAGAAGGGGTCTAAAGTCAAAGATTATCACAAGTGTGAATAGTATAACGATAAACGCTAAAGACGCAAGACTCATCTTTACACTCCCTTAACAAACCCACTGTT
>CAZIVK010000339.1:0-2269 GCA_964542515.1 uncultured Oscillospiraceae bacterium
AAATGTGTATATCCCGCTTTTCGGCAAAGTCCGCTTTTCTTTTCTCCCAGTCAATTTCCAGTTCAAAGGAAACATGGGGGCCTGATTCCTTCAAGGGTATCCTTGCAGGCATGGAACCGCATACTTGGATAGCACACTCGTAAACAACCGCCGATTCAAGATATACCTTCTTATCATCCGGTATGGTTTCATAACCAGGAACAAGCCCGATGATATTCGATTCGGCAATATCCACTATATCCTTTTTTGGCCCTCCTACACCTCCATCCCGAACTTTCCTCTGCATCAATTATATTATGATGGCAGTAAGAAATCAATTCTCACTCCCTCAATATCTTTATTCCAATATATACTTTTTTAGTTCAGGTTATTCTTATTTTAAGAAGTCAACAACAGTAAAAACTACTGCCTGAAGTCCAGTTAAGAAGTCGGAATTTCTCCCACTCTCCAAAATCACCTGGCCCCTATCAGGTTGTGACATATTGATATAAACAATCTGACTATTTTCAGGAGAGCTCATACCAATTTCAGATGCGAGCTCCTCTATGCGCCTGACACTCATCTGCTTTTCAGCCTTGACCTGTAAAACGGCAGCATCGTTTTTGAGAGTGGCGTATTGACTTTTTACCGATGATACCTGCATAGATATCTCATAAAGCCTCATATAGTTGAGCACAATGAAAAACATAAGAACAGCAACAACCATACATCCCAGTACAGTTGCGAGTGATACACCTTTACGCGTCCGAGTAACAGCCTCAGCCTTTGCACGCTCCTGAGGTCTGGCTATAGCCCTGGGCGCCACAACCGGCTCCCGTTCCAACGCCTCACGTACCCTCTTCCGCTTATCAAAGCGTGAGAGATCATAGGCAATACTTCCACTGTAGTCCAGTCTTTTTGCAGCACTTGATTGCATTATAAACCTCCCTAATCTTCCGTCCTCTCGGCCACACGGAGCTTTGCGCTACGTGACCGAGGGTTTTCCTCAACCTCTTGTGTAGAAGGTACAATCGGCTTTCTTGTAAGAATTTTTAACTTTGCTTTCTTTCCGCATACGCAGATAGGTAATTCTTTTGAACAAGTACATCCAACCGCAGCTTCTTTAAAAAATGACTTCACAATCTTATCTTCAAGCGAATGGAAGGTGATAACTGCAATCCTTCCACCATTTGCAAGCAACTTTTCTCCCTGTACAAGGGCATCCTCAAGTGCACCAAGTTCATCATTGACAGCTATCCGTATTGCTTGGAATGTTCTTTTTGCGGGATGCTGTTTTTCACGGCGGGCCTTTGCCGGCACCGCTCTCATTATTATGTCTACCAACTGGCCTGTTGATTCAACCGGTCTGCCTTTAACTATCCAGGACGATATCTGAGGTGCATATCTCTCCTCACCGTAGGTGTACAGAATACGCCTAATGTCTGCAATATCCCAGCCGTTAACAACGTCGTGGGCAGAGAGTGCTGCATTTTCATCCATCCTCATGTCGAGAGGGGCGTCATTCATATAGGAAAAACCACGTTTAGCATTATCCAGTTGTGGTGATGAGACTCCAAGATCCATAAGAATTCCATCTACCTGCAGTATCCCGAGATTAGCGAGCTCAACTTCAACATTTCTAAAGTCCGATTTAACAAACGTAACTGTATCCCCGTAAGGACTTAAACGCTCTGTAGCGGCCTCTATAGCGGTAAGATCCTTATCAAAGCAGATAAGTCTACCTGTTGTGAGGCGCTTTGCAATCTCCTCTGAGTGTCCCGCTCTGCCCAGTGTTAGGTCAACGTATATCCCATCCGGCCTTATGTTCAAAGCCTCAATGGACTCATCCAGTAACACCGGTTTGTGTTTAAAACTACTCATATATCCAAGAGGTCCATGGCCTCAGCTAGGTTCTCAGCTGTAAACTCAGCCTCATCAATGCTCTCCCACTTGGAGGAATCCCAGATTTCAGCCCTATTTGATACGCCGATTATAACAACATCCTTCTCAAGACCTGCGTAATCCCTTAACTGTTGTGGAACTACAATTCTGCCCTGTGCATCAGGTTCACATTTTTCTGCACTGGAGAATATCATACGCTGAATATTCCTGGCCTTTGATCTGGGTAGCGCTGCCATCTTTTCCTCAATCTCATTCCAGCTCTGTTCAGGATATACAACAAGACAGTTGTCAACTTCTTTTGTGACATAGAAACTATCCCCAAGCTCATAGCGTAGCTTTGCGGGGATGAACAAACGTCCTTTGGCATCAATTGTGTGCCTATAAGTTC
>CAZIVK010000340.1:0-2268 GCA_964542515.1 uncultured Oscillospiraceae bacterium
TAGAACAGGGTATTGAACGTATTGGTGATATACTAGGCAAAAACACACCAGAAGAACTAATTACAACAATATTTTCTAAGTTTTGTGTAGGTAAATAAAAAAAACGCTCTTCCTTTTCAGGGAGAGCGTTTTCTGAACTTATTTACTTAATGCGTGTGTTTTGTAGTGTTGTTAGTGTCCAATGGCCATCAGAAGTGTATTCAGCCTTATAGAGACCACCGTAGCCGTTGTCTACCATCGAGGAGAAGTCTATTGCGGCAACAGCGGTAACTCCATCATAGGAGAGTAGGCGTACAACCATACTGCGTCCGTCCGGGAAAAAGTAAAAGCCGTTTTCACCGAGCCTGGATACAGAGGAGTCATTCATAGCTTCTGAGTAGTTTCTGATGTCCTTAGAAATGTTGGAGATCTGTTTAGTCATGTTGGTTCTGAGGTAGTTCTGTTCCACGCCTAAAAACATATTGTAAAGTACGGCAACCATGTTGTTATATTCTTTACGGTCCCCGTAAGTGTTAAGGATTACAGTAGAATAGAGGGATGTAAGCTTTTCATTATCAGTCTTAACGTTAGACTTAAAGGTATCTGCCGATACCCTTGCGGTTTCAAACCAATCAGCGTAAGTCAAGTTTTTATAGAAGGAACTAAGGCCGCATACATAGGATAGGTCTTTTTTTATGAAGTAAATGTTCATGTAAGGGGTTTTATCCTGTGGGTTAGCTATGCTCACTTGTGAAAAAGCTATATAGTAGTCCGAGGGTGTTTGAACCATACCGGTGGGGATCTCCACACCTTGTCCGTTCAGGGTCAACGGTAAAGAAACACCATCAATGGTCACAACGCCTTCAAAACTTCCAGCAAAACCACCAGGGAGCTCACCGGCAACGGGTGAACCGGAGATTTTCATGGAGATATTGGTCCCACCAAGGACTGGAAGCTCAAAGATACCTGTTTTGTTAAGTCTTCCTGAGAAATAGAGATCCTTGGATGCTGTGGTCTCTCCCGGTTCAAGGGTAGGTGCGTCAACAGGGTCAATGCCATCATAGGCCTGTGCAAGGACGTCACTTTTCATGGTGTAACTTCCATTAGCACTTTCAGTATACCTCAGTGTGCGGAGTGGCTGGTCATTCCTTGACACATCAACGACAAACTCAAGTTCACCGTCAGCATTTTCAAAAGCGTTAATCCAGTACTCTTTTAAATCGTTTTCAAATGAGTTACCCTGTGGTACAGCCCAGATTCCAACGGTTTCTAAGTCTGCAACGTCAACAACCCGGTCCTCACCCAGTTCAGCAGATAGGGCTGGAACAACGTAATTACGTGATTCTTCTGAAGTTACGAAGTCAATGCCTTCAAAGGAGAACACATGGACATCAGCCGGTGAGTCTTTAGTTGCCAATATGAGTACATCCGTATACTTTTCAAGGTACTCTTTAGCTTCATTGGAATATGTTGCGGAACTATCCAGTGGGGGGATGCTTGATTTGCGCAGTGTGTAGTTTGGGTTGTCCATGTCCAGCTTAACAGGGGAAACTGTGTTATTGCAGCCGGCCAGTAAAGTTGCGGCAAGAACTGCAACAAGAAGTGCAGAGATAATTCGTCTCATTCCGAAAGGCCTCCCGTATATGACTTAGTCGCTATGCGACTATACTTCGAACCATTATACAACAAACTGCGAGCAAAATCAATTATGTATAAAGACCTTAATAGAATGAATGTGAGCGCTGACACTCTCAGGGGACGGTCCTCCTATTACTTTACGACTAGACACACAATTTTGCAGATCAATTGCATTGAAGATATCGTCTTCAAAAGCGGGAGAGGCCTGCTTATATTCTTCAAGAGTAAGTGTTTCTAGTGTCTTGCCGTTATTTGAACAATACTTTACCAGTTCTCCGGTAACAGTGTAGGCATCACGGAAGGGGACTCCTTTTTTTGTGAGGTAGTCAGCGCAGTCAGTTGCGTTTATGAAACCCTTGGCGGCTGCCAGAGCCATGTTTTCTGTATTAATAGTGAGACTGTCAAACATGGTGGTAAATACTTTTAGGCACTGCTTTACTGTGTCAATTGAGTCAAAGATACCCTCTTTGTCCTCCTGCATGTCTTTATTGTAGGCCAGGGGCAGACCCTTCATGACGGTGAGAATTCCTATTAGGTTACCATATACGCGTCCGGTCTTTCCCCGGACAAGTTCGGCAACGTCTGGGTTTTTCTTCTGGGGCATTATTGAGGATCCTGTAGAAAAGGCGTCGTCAAGGGTGACAAATCCAA
>CAZIVK010000341.1:0-2253 GCA_964542515.1 uncultured Oscillospiraceae bacterium
TTTTACCTCCATTTGTTTTTTCACTTTACACCCACAATTTTACACTAATGGAAATTAATAATCAAGCCCTTATAGTATCTCTCCTACCGCTGAGATTCTTTACGAAAAGCCATATCGCCATAAAAATTATACTGAAGTTGAAACCTGTGTTTAGCATCACATAAATACCAAGCAAGAACATTGCTGTAACTGTAATGTAGCTAATCACCCTAACCATTACAACTTCTCGCCCAAAAATCATCTGACTAAGCGTTGCAAGTATGTTCCCGCCGTCAAGTATTCTAACTGGGCATAGGTTGAATAGACCGAGCATTAGATTAATACCTGCAAAGACACTTGCACCATACCATCCTGTTAAGTCTGCGATGTATGAAAACAAGAATGCTACTGCGATGTTTAGGGATGGCCCTGTCAGGAATATTATAAGTTCTTTAAAATATGAAAGCGAGTGTGTATCTGTTATTTTAATTTCTGCTCCAAAGGGGGTAAGGTTTATAACCTCTATGCTTCCACCTCCAAAATGAATGGCAACCAGGTGTCCAAGTTCATGGATCAACGCAGCTGCCATTAATTGTAGGAGTAACCCCTCATTGTCAGCGTAGATAGCTATCGCAATAAAAAAGAAGAACCCAGCACTAATGTTAACCTTTCCATATCTCATAGGCCTATGCGGATTCAGGCGATATATAGTGTATGGGATTGAGAATAACTCCACCATTTCTTATTTCAAAGTGTAAATGTGGGCCGGTTGAGTAGCCTGTATCCCCTACTTTAGCCACAATGTCACCCTTTTGAACTAGCTGACCCTTCTCTGTCACTATCTTGTTACAGTGACCATAAAATGTTATTATCCCGTCTTTGTGGCGTATGAAGAGATAATTTCCGTAAATGGAGTTATACCCTGTGAGCTCTATTGTTCCGGATGCAAAAGCTAGGATATCGGAACCTTTTTTACCTGCGATATCCAGGCCATAGTGAAATGTATATTTTTTGGAAATTGGATGAGATCTATAGCCAAAACCCGATGTAACCTTTCCTTTAATTGGTGATACATAGTCAAATTCAATAACGTAATAGTCGTAGCTCACTGTCTCAGGAGGCTCAGTATCGCTACTATCTGTACCGTCATCAAGTTCCTCGCTGGGAAGGCGCAGCAGGAGTTCCTCAAAATACTCCTCCTCGTTTACCTCCGCCTCATCGTCAATATCCCCTACTGCAGACTTATCAATAAAATCTGTTATATCCGGAATAGGTACGAGGGGAGTTGATGCTTCAACAGCATCGGGTAGTTTAACCTCCTCAATCGGCAAATCTTGCTCATCCTCATGCGCATCAGTCTTATTAAATCCTCCGACGGCAATACCTCGAAAGACCTCCTTTATATTGTCCCCGCTGCTTATTGCCTCTCCTAAAGCCCCAAATGCAGCTGTATAATCCAGACCATTAGATAGCTTATTGTAGATGAAATCCGCTCCGGTCGGATAAAATATTTTCAGTGCTAACGTCAGCGCAACCATACCAACGCAGAGAAGCATCTTGACACCCATCACCTTGTTCTTATCTACAGTGGTCTTTTTTTTCTTTCCTCTACGTCTCCTGCCGGAGTACATCTCACGCCTTGACAGCACCCGCTTACCGGTCTGTGACAGCATAAAATCGCCTTCCCTTCAATACAATTCAACTCTTGTCCTTCCTTTAGAATATATTCATGGCTCCCACATAAAATGAAAATCATTTCTGTGGGAGCCACCAAGTTTTATATTGTGGGACTATTTTGCTTTAATGTATTTATCCATTTCAATAGCCGCCTGTTTTCCAGCGCCCATTGCTAATATGACAGTTGCAGCTCCGGTAACAGCGTCACCTCCGGCAAACACTCCGTCACGCGATGTCATGAGTGTCGTTTCATCAACCTCTATGCAGCCCCATTTATTGACTGACAGTCCTTTTGTGCTACCTGTTAGAAGTGGGTTTGGAGATGAACCCAGCGCCATAATAACACCGTCTACAGACATTTCAAACTCCCCACCCGGCTTGGGTGTGGGGCGTCTGCGTCCGCTGCTGTCAGGCTCTCCGAGTTCCATTTCGGCACAGCGCATTCCACTGACCCAGCCTGTGTCTGTACCAAGGATTTCTAGTGGGTTCGTGAGGAGGTTCAATTCTATGCTCTGCTCAACGGCGTGGTGGATCTCCTCACGTGTTGCGGGCATATCCTCCATCCCTCTGCGGTGGACAAGATATACATTTTCAGCG
>CAZIVK010000342.1:0-2236 GCA_964542515.1 uncultured Oscillospiraceae bacterium
ACACGTGCCAGAGTCGTAAAAAATAAGATGGCTCCTCCCTTTAAACAGGGTGAGTTTGATATTATGTTTGGTGAAGGCATCTCCAGGGTCGGTGAAATTGTTGACCTTGGTGTTAAAATTGGAAACGTAACTAAATCAGGCTCCTGGTTCTCAGTAGGTGAGGAGAGGATTGGACAGGGTAGGGACAACGCAAAGGAGTACCTCAAAGCTAATCCTGAAATGGCCAAGAAGCTTGAACTTGAAATACGTGAAGCAATAAAAGCTGATCCCACACTTCTATCCGGAACAAAGAAGGGCAAAACAATTAGACCCACCTCAAAGGTAATACCTGTAAAGGTTGAAGCAGATGATCTTGAGGATGATGAGGACTAATGACGGAGCAACAGGCCGCTGCAGTGACATACGCAGCAAACACCCTCGGTATGCGCCCTTTATCATGCAGCCAACTGCTAAAGAAGTTGATTGAGAAGGGCCATGAGGAGTCGGACGCTCTTTTTGCCCTCAACAAGATGGAGGAGCTTGGAGCTGTAGATGACCATCAGTACGCACAGATTTACGCCCAAGACCGTGCTATAAGAGGTTTTGGGCCTATGCGGATAAAGCAGGAGCTTATCACCCGCGGTGTAGACCGTGATATTATTGGAGAAGTTCTTGAAGAACTCCCGGGCAGTGACGTCGCAATAGAAGCCTTTATAATACAACGCACACAGGGCCGTATGATAGATAGGCGTGAAGCAAAGAAAATTACAGATGCTCTTATTAGGAAGGGATTTTCATATAATGATGTCTCCGGCTATATAAGTGAATTTTTGGAGGATAATTAATGGCAACAAGTATAGGACTGGTATCCCTTGGCTGTGACAAAAACCGTATAAATGCCGAGCAGATGCTGTGGAGGCTTATGGACGCCGGCTACGATATAGTTGAAGTTCCTGAAATGGCTACAGTGGTTATAGTAAACACCTGCGCATTTATTGAAAGCGCAAAATCAGAGGCAATAGAAAATATTCTTGAGATAGTGGCATCAAAAAGGGATAACCGTGTGGACGATATAGGCGGCAATGTAGAAAAAATTATTGTAACAGGGTGCCTGTCCCAGCGCTACGGCGAGGAGATCATGCGTGAATTTCCTGAGGTAGACGGACTTGTGGGATGCGGAAGCTTTGATGACATTGTCTCCGTTGTGGATGATGTTCTGGATGGTAAAAGACCCTGTCTTTTTGGAGATATTGATGAGGAACCTGAGGAGACCGCACGTTTTCTTACTGGTCCACAGCACTACGCATATATTAAGGTGGCTGAGGGCTGTGACCACCGCTGCTCCTACTGCGTTATTCCGTCGCTTAGAGGCCCCTACCGTAGCCGTGAAATGGAGTACATTTTGGCTGAGGCGCGTGACCTGGTAGAGAACGGTATCAAAGAGCTCATCATAGTGGCTCAGGACGTCACCCGTTACGGTACTGACCTATATGACAGGCATGCACTGCCAGAACTCTTAAACAAGCTCTGTGAAATAGATGGACTAAAGTGGATAAGACTTCACTATCTCTATCCTGAGGAGATTAGTGATGAACTGATACAGACCATAAAGGAAAACAAAAAGATTCTAAGATATCTTGACATACCCATACAGCATATTGACGACGGTATCTTAAAAAGTATGAATAGACGCTCTAACTCCGCCGGAATAAAAACGTTAATCACCAAACTAAGGAAAGAGTTGGAAGGTGTTGTCATACGTACCAGCATTATCTGTGGCTACCCCGGTGAAGGTGATGACGAGTTTAACAGTTTGTGCGCTTTTTTACGTGAGTATAAGTTGGAGCGTGCCGGTTTCTTTGCCTTCTCACCTGAGGAAGGCACCCCTGCCGCAGAAATGGACAATATCCCTGATAGTGATGTTGTACAGCTCCGCATGGAAGTTCTTCAAAACATCCAGGATGATGTGATGGAAGGTTTTAACAAAAATTCTATCAACAAAGTTGTGGAAGTAATTGTAGATGGCTATGACACTGTTATAGAGCTCTACTATGGTAGGACCTACGCGGACTCACCTGACATAGACGGCAGAGTATTCTTTGGCTGTCAGAAGAAGCTTAGCACTGGAGACTTTGTTGATGTACTGATAGATGATGTGATTGACGGGGATCTCCTTGGAACCGCAATTAAGTAAGAGTCGGAGGGAAAAGGTTTGAAATCTGCAAATATTCTTACCCTGTCAAGAATAATGCTAATA
>CAZIVK010000343.1:0-2236 GCA_964542515.1 uncultured Oscillospiraceae bacterium
TGTATTTTAGGAAGGAACTTACTTTTGGGTCATAGACTATGCCTACGAGGGGTATACCCTGGCTTGCTGCAAATATTAGTCCGTGGAGCCGCATGGATACGACTATGCGCATGCGTGACATCAGACCAATGATTGTGTCAAAACGGCCGGGTTCAGTAATGATGTGGTAGGGAACGGTGATGTGTTGCGATACAAGCAGAGCAGCTTCCGTGTCCTGAGCTTTATCAACGGGAATAAAGACCGGAGTAAGACCATGCTTTTCATAGGCGTAGTTTGCGGCCTCTCCAAAAGCAGCAGCTTTTTCTTCAAAGGAGGCCCATCTTCTAAGTGTGAAGCAAATGAAGTTCCCTCCGGGAGTTATACCGCTAGAGAGCAGGACGCTGTCTATAGCACTTTCGGAGGTTGGCGATAGTATAAGTGCGGGGTCGGAGGACATATGAGTTTCCGGCTTGGTGACACCTAGGAGCTTGAGCTCCTCCAGGGAGTCGTCCTCTCTTAGTGTTATAGCGTCAACGTTTTTGTTCAACACCTTTGCAGTCAGAAGACGGTTTAGCGGTCTCCTGATAGGCCCGATACCACACGCGTACATCATAACTTTGCAGGACAGCTTTTTACCAAGCCATATGGAGAAGAGGTAGAAGAGAAGCGACCGTGTTGAGGTAGCGTCCTGCATTAGGTTGCCGCCACCGTTGATGTAGAGCTGGCTGTGACGGAAGGCAGATATTATAGCAAATATATTGAAGGTGTAGAGCGAATCCACACGATAGTTTATCCGGGTGATTTTTGGTGTCCTTGAGAGGACTCTGATGCGGAGATCCGGGTTAAGGTCACGTATTTCAGTGACTATTGCCTCTAGAATTGCATCATCACCGGCGTTTCCCTTGCCATAGGAGCCGCAGATAGTGACTCCGGAGCGCTTGGAAGGGGGAGCGTTTTTGCGCCTTAGGATAAGGTTATAGATATCATTTTGCCGTGCAATTGTGGCGTCCAGTGAAAAATCAACTGACGCCTTTTTGTATAGGTTTGCGCCAAGCTCTTTACGCAATGAGGCATCTGCTGCGAGGGTGTTTAGGTGTTTGGCAAGGGTATCCACGTCACCCGGATCAAATAAGAGACCGTTTACTCCGTGGTCAATGAGGAGGGGGATCCCGCCTACACGTGAACTGATGGTGGCCTTTTGGTGGCTTGCGCCCTCCATGACGGCGTAAGGGAAGGTCTCTGAAATAGATGTGAGCAGATTTATGTCTATAGCTTCATAGAGACCTGATACGTCATTTACCCAGCCTGCAAAACATATGCGTTTTTCAACGCCCAGTTCAGTGGCAAGATTTTTTAGGTGAGGTAGCTGTTCACCGTCACCCGCAATTATTAACTTTACGTAGTCCGGAGTGTGAGATAAGGCACGTACGAGGGTGGCGATGTCCTTTACAGGGTCCAGTCTTGCTGCTATTCCACAGACTACGTCATCCGGAGTTACATCCAAACCGTGAGCCTTGAGGTAGGCTGTGCGGTCAACCGGCTCCGGTTTTATGCTGAAGTCAAGGCCGTTATAGATTGATGAGAGGCCGTAAGGGGAGAAACCCCTGCGTATAAGCATCTGTGCCACCACGTCTGAGACGCCTATGCGGTTTTTTATGATTCTAAGGGAGAGACGGTTGATGTTACCATATATCAGGTTTCCCAGAGGTCTTCCGATGTAGTCAAGCCTGTAGTCAGAGTGGACGGTGGTTACAACTGTAGCACCTAGTGCCAGTTTTAGGTAGGCCCCCATCATATTTCCTTTTGCCCCGTGGCAGTGGACAATATCAAAGCCGCCTGTGAGGTAGAGGCGGCGGAGTACTTTAAAGTCTTTGAGGGTGTTGCCGGAGGATATGACTTCGGTAGGGATGCCGTGCCCACGGGCCTCGTCTGCAAAGGGCCCGGCCCTAAAAGAGACGAGTAGAACATCATGATTTTTAAGAAGACCCGCTAAAAGGGAAAAGATATGCGTCTTTGCACCGCCGACATCTCCGCCGCCAATTAGATGAATAATTTTCAGAATACCCACCTCCTATGTCTTGTTCTTATAGATGTTTTATTATACAATATAGCGAGTATCGGGTCAAGCACCCGAAAAGCTAAAGGAGGACTAAAATGAAAGTTGTAAATGAGAAGGGAAAGTTATTTGGGCTTATCAATATAGTTGATTTGCTGGTTTTGCTTTTTGTGCTGTTGGTGGCAGGGGGCGTAATGTGGA
>CAZIVK010000344.1:0-2234 GCA_964542515.1 uncultured Oscillospiraceae bacterium
CAGATCAGGCCGACCCTACTGAAACAAAAAGGTGGGCATCCTACTTCAAGTCTGAAGCAAGGGAAGTCATAGAAACTGACAGTAAGTCTGGTAAAGGCGTTGATCGTTTTAGTTCTGCTGTTATGTCTGCCGCATCGGAAAAGGTGGAGAAGGCCAAAGAGAGAGGTCAGACTCCTCAGATTAGAGCTATGATAGTTGGAGTTCCTAATGTAGGAAAATCCTCCCTGATAAACAGAATAACGCGCTCATCACGTGCCAAAACGGAGGACAGGCCCGGAGTTACGCGCGGTGAACAGTGGTTTGCCGTAAATAAAAACCTTGAGTTGCTTGACACACCCGGGATGCTCTGGCCTAAGTTCGAGGACCCTGAAACCGGTATAATGCTTGCTTTTACCGGAGCTATACGTGATGATATTATGGATATGGAAGGTCTTGCACTAAGGCTGTTAGAAGTGCTGGCCGCACGGTATCCGGATGCTTTGGAGGAGAGGCTTAAAATTGATCCTTCCGGCACTGGCCTGGAACTTATGACGGCTGCAGCAAAAAGACGCGGATGTTTAATGTCCGGCGGGGAACCTGACTACACAAGGATAGCAAGAATTGTTTTGGATGAGTACAGGGCGGGCAAGTTCGGAAGGATTACCTTTGAAGCTGCCCCTAAGGTTTGAAATATGTATGTATTTGAGCAGGAGACCGCCGCCGCACGGAATTTCAAGTGCTTTTGTGGCACTGATGAAGCTGGCAGAGGCCCGTTAGCGGGTCCGGTATATGCAGCTGCAGTCTATTTAGGTGACAAACAGATTGACGGTCTAAATGACTCAAAAAAGATATCGCCCAAAAAACGTGATGCCCTGTATGATATTATTTGCTCGGAAACGGAGTGCGCAGTGGAATCCGCAAGTGTTGGAGAAATTGAGCAGACAAATATATTGGAGGCCTCACAGGCGGCCATGCGTAGGGCGGTGGATAAGCTTTGCAGCTCTGTGAACTTGGATGTTGTTTTGGTAGATGGCAATATAGCACGGGGCTTTAGCATACCAGCTATAACTGTAGTTGGTGGAGACGCCAAATGTGCATCCATAGCAGCCGCTTCAATACTTGCTAAGGTCTCACGTGACCGTGAAATGGAGCGTCTCGACTCCATCTATCCCGGGTATGGACTGGCTAAACATAAGGGGTATCCCACAAAGGACCACTACTCAGCATTGAGTAACCTTGGACCATCGCCAATACATAGGACAAGCTTCTTGAAGAAGTTCTATAAGGCCCAAACACCAGTGGAAGTTTCCAGAGGAAGGACAGGGGAGGACATAGCTTTTGAGTTTCTTCTTTCCAACGGACATACCGCAGTAACAAGAAACTTCCGTTCCCGTATAGGGGAAATTGATATAGTTACCACATATGAAGGCTTTGTAGTGTTTACAGAGGTAAAACTCAGAAAAAATTTAAGTTTTGCGGAGGCATCCGAATTTGTGGACTATAATAAAGTATATAAAATTAGACGCACAGCGGAGTTTTGGCTGATACAGAATCCTACAACACTTCAACCCAGGTTTGATGTAATAGAAATATATGCAGACCCCAGGGGTAATGACAGTCCTCGTATAAACCATATTATAGGCGCTTTTTGACGTGCGCCGTGATAGGAGATTTATTTATGCAATACACATGCACAAGAGACAATTCCCTACGTGTAAGCGCAACAGAAGCTATTTTGCAAGGCCTTGCCCCTAACGGAGGTCTTTATGTACCTGAAAGCATTCCGATCCTCAGTGAAAACGACATCAAGTCTCTCTCAAAGTTGAGTTATGCCGAGCGGGCTGCTGTGGTTATGAGCCTCTATTTGGATGAGTTCAGTGTAGAGGAGTTGCTTGAATACGCTAAGTCCGCCTATTCTTCTGAAAAGTTTGGATCTGAAAACCCAGCGCCCCTACACCGTGTGGCGGACGAATACTTTTTAGAACTCTGGCACGGCCCTACATGTGCATTTAAAGATATGGCTCTGCAGATGTTGCCGCACCTGCTTTCTGCATCGCTCACAAAGAGTGGTAGCTCTCATGACGCGCTCATTCTAACAGCCACCTCAGGTGACACAGGAAAAGCAGCTCTTGAAGGTTTTAAGGATGTAGAAAGAACTAAGATAGTGGTTTTTTACCCTGTGGACGGTGTTTCGGATGTACAGAAGCTTCAAATGCAGACCCAGGAGGGTGACAACGTATATGTACAGGCTGTAC
>CAZIVK010000345.1:0-2222 GCA_964542515.1 uncultured Oscillospiraceae bacterium
TAAGAGTAATTAACTAAAACTATTTTAAATTAAGTAATAATTGAGTGAAAAGATTGGGATAATAATGTGTCAACTTACGACAAACGCAAGAAAAGTGTACATAATTACCTTGAAAGAGAACACCTTGAGGAAATTATCAAAAGCTATTGACAATTAGGGGGAAAGGATTTATACTAAACATGTGTTAAACGAGGCCGTAATTTTATTAACTTTTTTTAATGGAGGAATAATTAAATGAAAAAGTCTCTATCCCTGCTTCTTGCCCTTTTGCTATGTGTTGGGCTTCTGGCATCATGTGCTGACAGCGCTGAACCAAGTCCCTCAACAACCCCTACTCCCACTGCGAGCACCCCCGGTGGAACTGATCCAGAGCCTGTAGACACAGAATTCGCATGGCCACTAGCGGAAACAGCTACATTCCAACTTTGGAACGGACCTATGTCCACCACCGCAAACATGACCTCCCCTAACGACTCGTTTGCTTATCAGGAAGCTGAGCGCCGCACAAATGTGCGTATTGAATGGCTCCAGCCTGCTGAAGGTCAGCAAGATGAGCAGTTCCTACTAATCATTGCATCTGACAACTATCCTGACGGATTTATGGGCGGAAACTATTTGGGCGGACTTGACAAATTTGTTGATGACGGTATCATCATGGATCTTCGTGAGCTTGTTGAAGCCTATGCCCCCAACTGGTTGAGCATGGCAAACATAGACACAGTAACATGGAAAAAGAACGTTACAGACTCAGGCCGTGTACCCGGATTCTACAACATCAGTTATGAAGTAGAGCCAACTTGGTGGGGTCCACAACTCCGTGAAGACTACCTTCAGGATTTTGGTATGGATATGCCTGTAACATATGATGACTGGTTTGAGTACCTAACCAAAGCTAAAGATGAAAAAGGCGCAGATCGCGGCTATATGTTCCGCGGCGTTAACGGCTTAGATGACAACATGCTAGCCGGTTATGACCTCATTCAGGGCTTCTTTGCCAAAGACGGACAGATTAAGTTTGGACCTACTGATGATAATTTCCTCGGTTACCTCACTACAATGAACAAGTGGTTCAGCGCAGGTCTTATTGACCCTGACTACACAGCCCGTGCCACCTCATATTTTGGAGACAGTGCTGTAATTCTTAACAATGAAGTTTCTGCTTGGCACTCCTTCTGGACAATGTTTGACATCCACAAGATGCAAGCAACAGACGAAAACTTCCAGGGTGTTGCAGTTGCTCCTCCCGTACAGGCTGCAGGACAAACCCGTAAGATGACAATTTTCTCAGTGCCTGACAGCCGTGTGGGTACAAACATTAACACAATCTCAACACAGTGTGAAGACCCAGTAACACTTGTCCGTTGGTTTGACTATTTCTACGGTGACGAAGGTGAAATCCTTGCTGACTATGGCGTTGAAGGACAAGGCTACACCATGGTTGACGGAAGACCACAGCTTACTGATATGATTATGAGCAACCCGGATGGACTCAGCCAAAACGATGCGTTTGCTTTATACACAATAGGCTCATTCCACTCCCGCCAGTATGACTGGGCACGTGCTAACTCTGGCCGCAGTGAATACTGCCTCAACGCAGGCCCAACATGGGATGCTAACTGGGACATGAATTCAGGTTATGAGAGCATGCTCGGCGTAACTCTAAGTGAATCAGAGAGCGCAGTCTACACACCACTCATAAACGACATCAATACCTATATCACTGAGTCAGTTGTTGCGTTCATTAACGGAACAAAACCTCTAAGTGAGTTTGATAGCTACCGTGCACAGCTGGAAAACATGAGAATTGATGAGTGCATTGAGCTCTATCAGGCAGCATATAACCGCTACGCCGCCCGTTAATGCTGAACTCATAGTAAACACATACATTTAGTTATAAAGTATTTACTGCCGCTGCTATCGACTCGTGTCATAGCAGCGGCTTTCTAACAAGGAAGGTAGCTCCTGTGTCGGTGTTGTGGTATAATAATGGGGTTGATCAGGATAGCACCTATTGCGATTAACATAAAATAGTGATAAAATTTATTTTGTCGTATCAATTGAGTAGGGAGGTTTGGGTAATGAGAGAAGGTTTTATTAAGTGCGCGGCGGGTGTTCCGCATGTGCGCGTTGCTAATTGTGAATATAACTCGGACCGGATAGTGGAACAAATGGTGGAAGCTTCCGGAGTAGGGGTAAAGCTGCTCGTCCTACCGGAACTCTGC
>CAZIVK010000346.1:0-2219 GCA_964542515.1 uncultured Oscillospiraceae bacterium
AAACCCATTTGAAAAAGCTCTAGTAAAACCTTCGCTTTTACATATGCCTTAATTTTATCCATTGTATCTCACCTCCTGGCCTGAATCAACAATCTTCATAGTTATAAAAAAGTCGGTGCCAAGATTCTTTATTTTGCTCAAGCCAAATTTTGTTGCAACTATGTTCATTTCTTTAAAATAAGTCATCCAGTAGGATGTAATAGCGGATTTTAGCTTCATCCGGTGTGATCCCCAAATGTGTAAACAGCAGGTCTATATACTTCTGCTGTTCTGTGTGACGAAGATTATAGCCCAGCGAGCGGACACACAGCGCAATGTCCTGCCACTTGTCTGCAATACCGCCGCGCCCAGTGTCAATGAAGCCGGTTACTGTTTTACCGTCAATAAAGATATTCGGCAGACAAAAATCACCGTGTGTGAAGCAGAGTACCTCTGGCGGACGGTTTTCTACGAGCCACTTATACAACTCCATTGGCGAACTAAAATCGTTACTCTCTTCGAAATCGTCTAGATCGACTAGATCACACTCAATGTTATATAGCGCCCTTTTCAACTTATAATCAAGCGTGTTCTCACATGGGCATGTACTAATATCAATGGCTTGCATCATAAGCAAAGCATCGGCCAACAGCTTTACCGTCTGTGCAATGGGTTCATGTACCATATCATGTTCACCAACGGTGTCTCTCGGGCAATCGCAAGCCATGGAGCCATCTGCCTCTGTCATTAGCAGAAAAGCATATCCGTCCTGCTCTCCATAATACACCACTTCCGGCACCGGCACCTTGCCTTTAAGCCAAGTCATCAAATCCCGTTCTTGCCGAATTTCATAATTCACTTCAGAGATTTTCAAGTACAGTACATCCTCGTTTTGCTCATATCGGAATACACCAGCAGATGAGCATCCAATTTGATCTTTAGAGCATGTAAAATCGGAGGTACGAGCAGTAATTTCAGCAGGAAATGAGGGTACTAACGCCATTGGCTGTGCGATCTCGTTGGTCGCTATTTGAATAGCCTCGTTCAATGTCATAGTTTCACTAACTCCTTTATAGGTTCTTATTCACAATATCTTTTAAGACAGGTAAAACATCAGTTTCAAACCATGGGTTTTGCCTTAACCAGCCAAGATTTAGAGGAGAGGGATGAAGCATAGGAAAATACCTGGGTAAATACTCTTGGAAATTTCTCACTGTTTCAGTTAAGCTTTTCTGACGTGATTTATTTAGATAATATTTCTGTGCGTAGCTTCCAAACAGAATTATGATATGAATATCTGGCATCTCATCCAGAAAACGTGGATGCCATTTTTCAGCAAATCCTTTTCTAGGTGGGACGTCACCATTTTTTGCTTTTCCCGGATAATAGAAATCCATTGGCAAATGAGCTATATGGTTTGTAGTATAAAATGTCTCACGAGATACCCCCATCCACTCTCTTAAGCGGTCGCCACTTAGATCATTCCAAAATAATTGAGTTTCCTCTGCTTTACGCCCCGGTGCCTGTCCAACTATAGCCATACGAGCATCTACAGAAGCTTTAAATAAGGGTGGTATTCCCATTTTAGTGTAGGATTGGTTCATTGGGTCAGCCATGATTTCTTGCTTTATCTTTTCAAATATCATAATTTCACATCCATTATGCAACTGATTTCCTTTATTGCCTCCAAAAGTGTCTAGCATCTTTTTTGTCCTCGATGTTATAGGAGATGATTTTAGATAAAAGGTCAAAATCCACTTTATCCGTCCATTTGATTCTAAACAGTTCCTTTGTGTGAGAATATCCTGCTCCCTCAATTTCCTTTTCAAACATATTTATAACCACAGCTTCAGGTGCCACAGCTATATGTCCTTTAGAAACGCTAAAGCTTATGATAAAAGTTCCGTGGTCAGTGAACATAGGTTGATTCCATTTGATCTCCTCTTTTAATCCAGGAAACTTCTCTCTTATATAGTTTAGAATGCCTTCAACGCGCTCTCTTTTATTTTGCTCGTCGATACTATCTATAAACATTTGAAAGTCTTTCATAACATTTACCCCTTCCCATTATAGCAGCATGATGTATAAAACATATTATAATTCATTTGACCTAAAATAACTATTGACAAAGGCGTGTCCCTGCCTTATAATGGAAACAAAGGTAGGGACACTCCTTTGGTGTGGCCCTTAAGTCAACAAGTATTCAAGCAGGCCACTTATGTCAAAAACTATAAAAGTTA
>CAZIVK010000347.1:0-2218 GCA_964542515.1 uncultured Oscillospiraceae bacterium
GACTCACCATCCTCCAAAGACTTGAGTATCTCCCCGGCCCTGTCTATCACGCCTTCAGGCACACCGGCGAGCCGCGCAACCTCTATGCCGTAGCTGTCATCAGTGCCACCCCGTACAATTTTCCGGAGAAATATGATTTCCTTGCCACGTTTTTTCACGGCAATGTTGTAGTTCTTCACACCCGTCAGCTGGTCCTCAAGCACCGTAAGCTCGTGGTAATGCGTGGCAAATAGCGTCTTTGCACCAAGTTTCTTCTTGTCCGCCACCCACTCCAAAACTGCGCGCGCTATAGCCATACCGTCAAAAGTTGAAGTACCACGCCCTATTTCATCCAAAATAAGAAGGCTGCGGGATGTTGCTGCCCGGAGAATGTCTGCCACCTCGGTCATCTCAACCATGAATGTTGAGTGTCCTGCTGCAAGATCATCCGAGGCGCCAATCCTTGTAAATATGCGGTCCACCACTCCAATATGGGCAGACTTGGCGGGCACAAAACAACCTATCTGGGCCATAAGCACAATCAGAGCTACCTGCCTCATATACGTTGATTTTCCTGCCATATTTGGTCCTGTTATTATAGAAACAAGGTTCTCTTTTCCGTCCATTCCCGTGTCGTTTGGCACAAACATTCCGTTTACCATCATACGTTCAACTACAGGATGCCTTCCATCGGTAATTTCAATGCGCTCGGAATAGTCCACGGTGGGGCGCACAAAGTTCTCCCTAAAGGCCACTTCAGCAAAGGAGCAGAGCACATCTATCTGTGCCACCGCTTGGGCTGTGCGTTGTATACGGGACATCTGAGCAGAAATACTGTCCCTCAGGGTGGAGAACAGCTCATGCTCCAGGGCATTTATCCTGTCAGAGGCTGTTAGAATTGTCTGCTCCATCTCCTTGAGCTCCTCTGTTATGTAGCGCTCCCTGTCTGACAGAGTCTGCTTCCTGATATAGTGGTCCGGTATCATGTCATATCCGGATTGCCTGACCTCTATGTAGTATCCAAAAACCCTGTTGTATCCCACTTTGAGGGTTTTTATGCCGGTCCTATCGCGCTCGGCCTTTTCTATGGAGGCAACTCCGCCGCGCCCTCCGGATAGTATGTCGTGCAACTCATCCAATGCCTGGCTGTGACCCCTGCGTATGAAACCACCCTCCCTTACGGAAAATGGGGGGTCGTCAACTATTGCGCCATCTATCAGTTCAACAATATCAGCAAGATCATCTGTAATATCAAGAATGTCCTTTAACAGAGCCGACTTTGTGCCTTCCAGAGCTGCCTTAATATTTGGAAGGTGTTTAGCCGCTTCAGAGAGCGAGCGCAAGTCACGGCAGTTGGCGGAGCCGTATACAACTCTACCTATAATCCTTTCCAGATCTGATATATGCTTTAACTCTGCAACTATAGTGTCCCTGAGAACCCTATCTCTATTGAGCTCAGCCACAGAACTGAGTCTTTTTTCTATTGTTGCCGGGTTTAACAGCGGGCGCTCTATCCAGGATCTTATAAGCCTTGCGCCCATAGGGGTCTCTGTTCTATCAAGTACCCAGAGGAGACTGCCCTTCTTATCCGCGGACCTTATTGTCTCACTAAGCTCCAGATTGCGGCGTGCAGTGAGGTCTAGTTCCATAAATTGGCCAAACTCATAGTAACTAAGATTTCTGACGTGGTTTAAATCAGTTTTCTGAGTGGTGTATAGGTAGTCCATAAGTAAGGCACATGCCTCGTGTGCTTCCGGTGCCGTCCCGTACTCTGGGTAAGCCAACTCACTCCCGGAAAACTGCCTTGAGATTACACGCTCAACTTCCGCTGGGTCAGTTGGTCCTTCAGCGTGCTCAGCAATACTACCAAGCCGTTCTGTAATAAAAGGCAGAAGACCTGTGTCCTCAAATGCCGTTCGGTTTAAAATGATTTCAGTTGGATTGAACCTCCCCAACTCACTTTGAACCTGCTGTTTATAGTCCTTTCCAGAAAACCCTGTGCAGTAGGTCTCGCCGGTGGATATATCACAAAAGCAGACACCCGCCGCCCCGTCCTTATATGTAACTGCGGAAATAAAGTTGTTTCTGGATTCATCCAGCATAGAGCTTTCAGTTGCTGTTCCGGGTGTAATAATGCGGATGACATCCCTCTTGACTAACCCTTTTGCCTCTTTGGGGTTCTCGGTCTGCTCGCATATGGCCACCTTAATACCTTTGGAGAGTAGACGGGCGATATACG
>CAZIVK010000348.1:0-2218 GCA_964542515.1 uncultured Oscillospiraceae bacterium
TTCTCCTTGTACTTTTTCAAGCTTCTTCTTTCCACATTGCTCTCCGATTTTACCTCTACGGGCAAAATATCATTTTCTCTCTGGATGAGAAAATCCACTTCATATCTTGGGTTATCTATCGTCCAATAACGAGGCATGGCTTCAAACTGGTTCTGCAATGCTTGTAGGACATAGTTTTCACTTAAAGCACCTTTAAACTCTACAAATAGCCTGTTGCCCTCACTAAAGGCTGAGGGTGCTAAAAGAGACAAACGGCGCAATAGCCCTACATCTGCCATATATAGTTTAAATGCAGATATATCATCATATGCCGAAATAGGCAATCCTGGCCTGGTGCTGCGGTATATCTTATAAGTCAAGTTAGCATCACAAAGCCATTGGAGTGCGTCCTCATACTCTCTAGCCCTTGCACCTTCTTTAACGACCTTATAGATAAATTTTTTATTTTCCCTGGCTAACTGTGAGGGTATCGATTTCCATATCATCGATATCTAAGGGAAATCCTTTGGTTCTGGGTGTTTTGCGAAATCTCGTTCATAAGCTCCTAAAATATTGGCTAATGTCTGCTATGTTTCTGCGTACCCAGTCCAGCGCCGCAATAGCATCATGGAGCGCGTAGTTTCTCAAGCGTGGAACGTATCTCAGCTACACACCATCTTTCGGTTGTTAGTCTAACCATAATGCTTTATCCTCTTATTTCCGTTGTCTGCTTTACTTCTGACTACTGACTACAGTATACACCTCAAATTTGACTCCACGTCCTAAAGAATGTAGTTTTGTTGCTTTTTATCTAGTAGTTTGACACACTTATGAGTTTCCCCATACTCATCTCCAGATTAGTATGACGCGCTTCTTTAACAGCACAATAGAATAACTCATCAGCGGAAAGTCTTGTGGCCATTTGGCTACAGGGCAACTACTAGCTGAAAGGATATGCACGAAATACACAAAAAGCACCTTATTGCATCGTACAGGACGTTGCATAAGGCATATAATATGATACAATAATGTTACTATATAGTAAATGGAGGAACGTGCTATGCCAGACGAGAAAAAAGCGGATTATACTGATAGCAATTGGGACGCACTCATTAAGGACAGAACCGATAAATGGGCTAAGATGAACGCGGATCTTGCTTCTATGGGACTTGAGCAAACAGAGATATGGAATGCGGAGATACCTGGTTTTGTCGAGGCTTACGGTCAGCCGCGCCCCACGCTGACCATTTTGCCGATACACGAGGATAATAGAGGGATTTTTATCGTTTGCGCTGGCGGAGGATTTATGTTTAAGTCCTCCAATGAAGCAAAACCGGTAGCTGAGTATTTCCACGACAAAGGAATCAACACGGCCATACTTGATTACCGTGTACGTCCGTATGATACTGATGCGCCCTGTGCCGATGCTCTGCGCGCTATACGGTATCTGCGCTTCAATGCTAACAAGCTCGGTATACTGCCTGACAAGATAGCCATTGGTGGCTTCTCTGCCGGCGGAATTCTTTCAGGTATGGCAGCTACACGTTTCGACTATGGTATCCCCGAAGCTGAAGATCCGGTTGAACGCGTGTCTAGCAGGCCGGACGCAGTGCTATTGCTTTACGGTGCAATGTCCATGGCATCCTCCGGAGGAGCATTGGGCTACAACGCTTCAAAGCAGAACGAGGCGGCAAGAAATGATAATGTGAAAAATTTGCGCTATGACAGCCCACCTTTCTTCATTTTCCAGACTCACAGTGACGACCCGAGAAGTTCCATGATATTCGGTAAGGAGCTTGGGGACAGAGGAATACCGTTTGAAGTACATACTTTCCACGAAGGACCTCACGGAGCCGCACTGTATGATGGCAAGGATCCCGACTCTCCGCTGTTTCCTCACACAGCACACTGGGCGGAGTTAGCCGCAGAGTGGCTCGCAGATTACGGTTTCTAACCACTAGGTCTGAACCCATAGCTGGTCTCTACGAATTGTGGTTCGAATATTGGTGACAGAACTCTTGCTTATATGCTTTGTAAAGATTCCATCTCACGATGGACACCCTTGTGCTTGGCTAATGGTTGGCAACTGCCAGCCCCCATAGCGGACTTTCAGCGCCTAGCTACGCGCCATGCGTGGCGCACTATATAGAGTAGGAGGTGAGCCCTTAAGGCCTACCTCCTACGTTTGTTGTATTTGTGCTTAAAGAATAATGCAGATGAGGCCTCCGCTGCCTTCGTT
>CAZIVK010000349.1:0-2215 GCA_964542515.1 uncultured Oscillospiraceae bacterium
CTGTTAAAACAGGATTTAGGCAGGGCTTAGATAGGTGCGTCTTTAAAAACTAAACCAACGCGTTTCCAGACGTAATTTATTAGAAATTCTTTGTTTTAACTACTTGACATATTACCGCCGGACTTTCATTTTCCAGATAATATACTAAAAAGCCCTGAAGACCACTAAATTAGTGATGATCCGGGCCTTTATGGAACTATTGAATAATGCTGAGTGTAAGGGTTAGGACTATGAATGATATTGCGATCCATGTGGTGGCCTTGGCAAGTCTTGCATCCCATGTCTTTGCTTGGTTTTTTGAAAGGAATGTATCAGCGGCGCCGGAGATGGCTCCAGAGAGGCCGGAGCGCTTACCTGACTGCAATAGAACAACAGCTATTAGTACAAGACAGGATGCGACTTGGATTACAGTTAATACGGGTTTCAATAGTTACACCTCCAACGATAAATATATATTAGTTAAGAAAAGTTGAATGTTGTCGGACAAAGAGTATAATAACATATAACGTGATAAATATCAAGGAAAAAGTGTTGCAAGCTTGGCATTATTTAGTGGTCAGTGTGCCGGTGGCCAGAGCCTTGAGATAGGCGTTAATAAAGCCGTCAATATCCCCGTCCATTACGGCGTTTATGTTACCGTTTTCAAAGTTTGTGCGGTGGTCTTTTGCCAGTGTATAGGGCATAAAGACGTATGAGCGGATTTGGCTACCCCACTCTATTGCTTTATGGGCGCCTTTTATGTCATCAATTTTATCCAGATGGTCACGTTCTTTAATTTCCACAAGTTTTGAGCGGAGCATACGCATGGCAACATCACGGTTTTGGTGCTGGCTGCGTTCGTTTTGACAGGCTACCACAATACCTGTGGGTAAGTGAGTAATACGAACAGCGGATTCAGTTTTGTTTACGTGCTGGCCACCTGCGCCACCTGAGCGGTAGGTGTCAACTCTTAGGTCCTCCTCACGGATATCAATATCCACGTCATCAGTAATTTCAGGCATGATTTCTATAGCGGCAAAGGATGTGTGACGTCTACCTGAGGAGTCAAAGGGGGATATGCGGACTAGCCTGTGGACGCCCATTTCACCTTTTAGGTAGCCAAAGGCATTTGTGCCCTCTATGGATATTACGGCACTTTTGAGGCCTGCCTCATCACCGTCCAGATAGTCAAGGACCTTGTACTTGAAGCCTCTGCGTTCAGCCCACCTGGTGTACATGCGGTAGAGCATCTGAGCCCAGTCCTGTGCTTCGGTACCACCGGCGCCGGCGTGGAAAGAGATTATGGCGTTGTTTTTGTCATACTCACCACTGAGGAGAGTTTGAAGGGTGATGTCATCAAGTTTGTTTTCAAACAGGATATACTCAGCCTCTAGCTCCGGCAGAATACTCTCATCATTTTCTTCAACGGCCATTTCACAAAGGGTAAAAAGGTCTTCATATTGGGATACTAGGCTATTGTACATGAACATTTTGTCTTTAAGTTGTTTTGTGCGCTGGAGCACCTTTTGGGTGTTTGAAACGTCATTCCAGAAACCCTCAGAAGCGGCCTGGTCTTCAAGTGACTTTAGTTCAGATTTAACCGAATCAAGATCCAAGGATCCCCAGAGTTCATCCACTGACGGTTTGAGAGCGTTAATTTTAAGTTTATATTCATCAAATTCAATCATAGATAACCTCAATTATAGGATTTTAAGCAGGGTTTAGATAAACTATTATAACCGCTTTGGGGCAGAAAGTAAAGTGTGGAGCCAAAAATTAACTTTCTGTTCACTATTTCAAATTGTAAATGGTCTATAATGATGTTATAATATTGCAGTATATGGGTCAAAACCTTAGGAGGGTGCTATGAATATATTCACTAAACTTTTCGGAACACACAGTGACAGGGAACTAAAAAAAATAACCCCACTTGTGGACGCAATAGAGTATCTGTCGGAGGAGTACCGGAACTTGTCTGAGGAAGAGCTGAAGGGTAAAACAGCTATATTCCGTAAAAAGCTCGCCAACGGTGCCACCACTGATGACATCCTTGTAGAGGCATTTGCCACAGCCCGTGAAGCTGCGTACCGCGTTACCGGGATGTGTCCCTTTAGGGTTCAGCTTTTTGGTGGTATCGTTTTGCATCAGGGGCGTATTGCTGAAATGAAAACAGGTGAAGGTAAGACACTTGTGGCTGTTATGCCGGCTTACCTCAATGGACTGACTGGAAAAGGTG
>CAZIVK010000350.1:0-2207 GCA_964542515.1 uncultured Oscillospiraceae bacterium
GGAGCAACTCATAGATGAAAAGGCAGAAGACGCCGCAATCCTGCGTTACCTTGCAACAGATGCAGACAAAGAAGAAAAGCTCCTGGATAACCCGAAGCTTTTCAAAACACCTATTGTACGTAATAGCAGAAGTGCTACAGTGGGCTATTGCCCAGATGTCTGGAGCACATGGGAGTAGTAGTCTGTTTCAAGAATTTTTGCGGAAAACTTAAACTTGTCGTTAACAGCAGAAACTATTCTACGGGCGTAGCCGTCCTCAACGGTTGCGCCCTCGTCTATTTTGAACGAGTCAACAGTTGAGTTGTACCTGCCTTTGTCTGTAATCCAGCTTCTGTTTGAAAAGATTACAAGTGGGTCGGAGTCGGAGAGTATATCGGTACCCATCAGGAGCCTTGAGTCATATTCTACGCCCATTAGATTTGAGATGGTGGGGAGGATGTCAAGTGCGCTGCACTCCTTATCAATCTCCACCGTTTCCATTGCACTGTTCCAAATAATCAGTGTGCTCCTGTAGAGTTCAAAGTTTTTTTCTATATCGTGACCTGCAAGCTCCTCCATCTGTTCTTGGGTGAGTCCATAGGGGTAGTGGTCACCGGATATGACAATGACTGTATCATCAAGGATACCAGCTTCTTCAAGTTGTTCAATGAGGTACTTCATAGATAGGTCAAATTCAATATTACAAGCCAGGTATGCCCGTGCAGCTTCCGAGTAATCCAGATGGCTGACAGCTTCTCTGTTTTTTGAAGCAATATAGTTTCCGTTGAAGCTGTAGTTAAGGTGTCCACTTACTGTCATGTAGTATGTGTGGAACGGCTGTGAGTCCATATATTCAGGGGTTGTGACCTGCATCATCTCAAGGTCGGATTCGGGCCAGCTTTTTTTAACATTCAGGCCATTGCCAACGCCTTTGTACTCGTATCCCATGTTTGGGTGAGAGGCGTCCCGGTGGTAGTAGGTGTAATCATGGTTGTGGTATGCTTTGGTAACATACCCAAGTGCACCCATCTGATGGCCAAAGGTGAAAGGGAGCGATATAGAGGCGGACCTATAAAAGCTCCAAACGCCGGATTTCGGTATAAGGCCTGTGCAGGTGACATATTCTCCGTCCGATGTGGATACTCCCCAGACGGGGTTGTAGAAGTTGTTGAAAACAAAACCTTCACGGGAAAGCTTATAGAGAGTGGGGGTGACCTCCTCATTTAAAGCTAGGGAGGAGAAGGCTTCGGCCACTATCCAGATCAAGTTTTTGCCCTTGAACATCCCTGTATATTCGTTTTGTTTGGTTGGCTTGACTGCTGAAAAATATTCATGCATTTCAGAGATCTGTTTATTTGTATTTGATGCCATGAGGGCCTCAAAATCTATTTCAATGATGTTATCGCCGTAAACAATAGGGGTGGGCGTTGCTGGGGGAGTTGACTCTGACGGTGATGGTGATGGTGATGGGGACGATGGCGATGGCGATGCATTAGGGCTTTCCTGTGCGCTGGGCGTCGGTACGCTGTCAAAGTTATTTCCCAAAAGTAGATATTTAATGTCCAGGCGTAGGGTGGTCAGAACACCAAAGGTGGACACAGAGAGGTTTGGAACGAATGCTTCTCTGTAGATGTAGCCAACCGGTAGTACACCCGACGTTGAGTTTATACAGAGTATAACGGTGAGAAGCTGCCATAGAACTGAAAGAAGAACTATAAGCACAGCGGGTTTAGGATTTATGATCATATCAGGGAAAATCCGTTTTCTAAAAACAGAGACCAGCACAAGGGGGATAGCAAGAATTATTAACGTTCCAAGAGAAGAAAATATGCCTACGAGAGCCTCGCGCCAGTACTGAAGGACAGCCCCTGCTCCGGAAGCGGAATAGAGCGTCAGAAATGTTTTGAAAATATTGTAGTATACAGCCTGAGTGCAAAAGATGAGGAAGAGCGCAACGCTGAAAATTATAGCTAACCTGCGGTTAACCTTTGGCTTCCATAGGTAGCAGATCAACCCAATTAGCACGCCTATTGGAACGCTAAAAAGAAATGTATATAGTAAGCCCTTAAACTGAAGCTTTTCAAAGGACGATATCTTAACCACTAACTCTGAGAAAAACACCGAACCTATAAAGAATAAAAACGAGTTATATCTCTTTGCTTTCATTTTCTTGCTACACTTCCTAATCTCGTGGAAATAATGAACCGCAGAGCCATTACAGTTGCTCT
>CAZIVK010000351.1:0-2195 GCA_964542515.1 uncultured Oscillospiraceae bacterium
TACTGCAACTCCTAATCCATGGTGTTTCTATGTGTTTTTGCGGTTCAACAGGTTCAGGCAAAACCACTCTTGCCGGTGCACTTTTGCGTGAGCTATCAGACAACACACGCATCATCACTATTGAGGCGGGTACCCGTGAGTTTGACCTTATAAAAAGAGACAAGAATGGACGTGTTATAAACAATGTTGTCCACCTTCAGACACGCCCCCACAGGGACAGTAACCTCAATGTGGACCTGCAGACGCTCCTTGATCTTATATTAAAGTTTCACCCGGATCTTGTTGTAGTGGGTGAAATGGTGTCGGAGGAAGCTTTCATAGCGCAGGAGACAGCACGTACAGGACATACTGTTTTAACTACAATACACACTAACAATGCATACGATGCATACTACAAAATGTTTACACTAGGTATTCGTAAGTACACCTTAAGCCAGGACATCATGCTGAAGTTTATGGCAGACGCTTACCCTATAATAGTATACCTAAAGCAGTATGCAGACAACAAGCGCCGCATCCAGTCTGTTCTGGAAGGGCGGTATGTGGATAATAAAATTGAGTATAACGAGTTATATACATTCCAGGTTACAGAAAACATCACAGACCCATCAGGGAAAGTTACAGAGGTTATCGGTGAGTTTAGGCAGATTAACAAGATTTCTGACAGCCTGAGAGCTAGGTTAATCAGTAATGGCATTACTGCCGCCAACCTAAAAGACCTATGAAAAGATTACTTGAGGAGCGCGGTGACGCCTACTTTGAGTTTCTTATATGTCTCATTTTAGCCGTTACATTTATATCGCTATCGCTACAGATCTTTTCTGCAGTTAAATTAAAACTTTGGGTTGATGCAAGGATCTCCACAGTTATGAGAAATGTCCAGGTAAATGGCTCAATCACGGAGGATGCTGAGTTCCTGCTGGACGAGGTCTCAGAAAAGATTGGTGTAAGCTGTCATGTTGAGTGGGATACCGAGTTTTTTGACGACTCACGCAAGATACAGCTGGGCAAAAGCATACGTCTACGCGTTTCAGGAGAAGTTCCAATTCTAAAAATAGGAAAAGGTGAAGCAATCACGGTAAACATAACATCGGAGGTGGTAGGGACAAGTGAAATATACTGGAAAACATCTTAAAACATGTGTTGGTTCAGAGGTCGGAGCTCTATTTCTATCAGTTTCTTTTACTCTCATAGCAATATTGCTGTGCCTAGTTGCGCTTACATATACATTTGAGGCAGTGATCCTTGCAAACAACCTAACCGGGGCCTTTTATTCGGCAGGTGCCAACACCATAACGTCAATACGCCGCGATTTTTACAGTCCCTTGACAGAAACTAACACCACTAGTATTTCTGAAAGCTTACAGGCGGCCCACGGTTCAGCATATATTAACTCAATGAACCGTAACATCACTGAAAACCTTGTATCAAGCCTTAATTGTACAGATAGCGGATTGGGAAAACTAGTAAAGTATGGACCTAATAGCACAGTGGCATACACCATTACCAACATTTCCTGTAAGTACTTTGAAAACGTATGCACAGTAACTGCCACACTAAAAATACCTATACGCTTTAATGGTAACCACATAACGGATTACATCAAGAACCTGGAGGCAAGCTATGCACTTTCATTCAAATAAGCAAGATACACTTAAAAAGAACCTGCTCGAGTTAAGGGGAGAGGTCTCACGGACAAGACACGCAATATCTACACTTAAAACACTCCACGCATCATCCGGCCAACAAACCACCTTTAAGGTGTTTATAACCAGGTGTGTAGGATATGGATTTGTGGGGTTTGCTTTGGGTCTACTCCTTAATAGTTTGCTTGCCCCTCCCCTGTCAGCACTTTTGTTTGGTGCTATTCCTATATGGCAGCTCAAACTCTATAACATCCGTTATAACAAGTACATTGCAGTTCAACTTGAGAGCACACTCTCATTAATTAGCGCATCATACATACGTTCAAACAACATTGAGCTGTCGGTCACTGAAAATTTACCCTATATAGACCCCATCATAAAAAGCGTCTTTAATAGCTTTATTACTGAGTACAAAATAAGCCCAAATGTTATAAATTGCATAGAGAATATGTCACTTAAGATCCAAAACCCCATATTCTTGGAGTGGTGTACAGGCCTCAAAAAAGCCTACACCAATACTGCGCTTAAAAATGAGTTGTCAGCTATAGC
>CAZIVK010000352.1:0-2191 GCA_964542515.1 uncultured Oscillospiraceae bacterium
TTTGAAACTGACAAGAAATATTGGTATCATGGCCCATATAGATGCCGGTAAAACAACAACTACCGAGCGTATTCTTTTCTACACAGGAAAGAACTATAAAATGGGTGATACACACGATGGTACCGCCACTATGGACTGGATGGCGCAGGAGCAGGAGAGAGGTATAACAATTACCTCAGCTGCTACTACATGCTTCTGGAAAGACCATAGAATTAACATCATAGACACTCCCGGCCACGTTGATTTCACAGTCGAAGTTGAAAGATCACTTCGTGTACTTGACGGATCCGTGACTGTTTTCTGCGCCAAAGGTGGCGTAGAGCCCCAGTCGGAGACTGTTTGGCGTCAAGCCGATCGCTATCACGTACCGCGCATGGCTTTCATCAACAAGATGGATATAATGGGTGCCGACTTCTACAATGTACTAAATATGATGAAAGAGCGTCTCCACGCCAATGCAGTACCCCTTCAGATACCAATTGGCAAAGAGTCCGATTTCGTCGGAGTTATCGACCTCCTGAACATGAGAGCGTTCATACCAAGCGATGTACTTGGGCAGCACAACGTCGAAACAGATATCCCTGAGGATATGGTGGAAGAGGCTGAGATTTGGCGCGAAAAGATGGTTGAGTCGGTTTCCGAGCTGGACGATACCCTCACCGAGAAGTATCTCGAAGGAGAAGAAATTACAGTCCCTGAGCTCAAGAAGGTTATTCGTGAAGCAACAATTGCAAACAAAATGGTCCCCACATTCTGTGGAACTGCCTACCATAACAAGGGCGTACAGCCCTTACTGGATGCAATAGTGGACTATATGCCCGCTCCAATCGATGTAGCTGACATTAAAGGTACAAACCCGGACACAGGTGAAGAGGACTCACGTCCCTCATCAGATGACGCACCGTTTAGCGCATTGGCTTTTAAAATAGCAACCGACCCCTTTGTCGGCAAGCTATGCTTCTTCCGCGTTTACTCCGGTTCCATCAACTCCGGTTCTCCTGTATTTAACTCCAGCAAAGGTGTCAGGGAACGTCTCGGCCGCACGCTTCAGATGCACGCAAACCACCGTGAGGATGTTGGAACCGTATATTCAGGCGATATTGCCGCCGCTGTAGGTTTCAAGAACACCACCACTGGTGACACCCTCTGTGATGAAAAGAATCCCATTGTTCTTGAGTCAATGGAATTCCCCGAGCCGGTTATCCGCGTGGCAATTGAGCCCCGCACCAAAGCTGGTCAGGAGAAAATGGGTGTAGCCCTGAACAAGCTGTCAGAAGAGGACCCCACATTCAGAGCTTACACGGATGAAGAGACCGGTCAGACAATCATTGCAGGTATGGGTGAACTTCACCTTGAAATTATTGTTGACAGACTCCTCCGTGAGTTCAAGGTTGAAGCAAACGTAGGTAAGCCTCAGGTTGCATACAAAGAAACCATTCGCAAATCCGCTGACATTGACCACAAATACGCACGCCAATCCGGCGGTAAAGGTCAGTACGGCCACGTTAAGATTATTGTTGAGGCCAACGAGTCCGGTAAGGGCTACGAGTTTATCAACAAGGTCGTCGGCGGTGCCATACCTAAGGAGTACATCTCCTCGATTGACCAAGGTATACAAGGCGCAATGCAGGCCGGTGTACTTGCAGGCTACAATGTGGTTGATATTAAAGTCACCCTCTATGACGGATCCTACCACGATGTTGACTCCTCAGAAATGGCCTTTAAGATTGCCGCATCAATGGCATTTAAGGAGGGCTGCAGAAAAGCGGATCCCGTCCTACTTGAGCCAATAATGCACGTTGTTGTCAATGTGCCGGATGACTACCTGGGTGACGTCATAGGGGACATGAGTTCCCGCCGTGGACAGATCAATGGTATGCAAGCTAGTGCCGGTGCACAGCAGGTTGACTGCTTCGTCCCACTTAGCGAGATGTTTGGCTACGCCACAGATCTCCGCTCACGCACACAGGGCAGAGGCCAGTATTCCATGCAGCCCAGCCACTACGTTGAGCTACCAAAGAGTCTTCAAGAGAAGCTTATTTCTTCCCGTGGAGAAAGATAAACACTATTGCAAAATTGCTACCAATACGGTACAATACCAATATATGCAGTAAATAATATGATATTTTATTTGATATAAGGAGGTTCACTACTCATGGCAAAGCAAAAGTTTGAAAGAAACAAACCCCAC
>CAZIVK010000353.1:0-2188 GCA_964542515.1 uncultured Oscillospiraceae bacterium
ATCAGCGCTATCTTGACGGTGATATTTCTGAAAGAGAGGCCTATGATCAGGCTGTTAAGTACCTATCGGACGTCCGTTTCAATAGCGGAGAAGGTTACTTTTGGGCATACACATCTGACGGCACTAGTGTCCTCCAGGAGAGTGACGCAACATCAGCCCCCACACTATCAAATCCTTCAGACACCTCTAGTGGTGCTACTGCTGAGGGTGACGCAACATCCGGTGCAAGTATAAACCTTACGGATCAGGATGGTTCCTTCTATGTTCAAGAAATAATTGCATCAGGTGCCCAGGAAGGTGGAGGATACACTGAGTACTTCACTGAAAAGCCGGACCACTCCGGGACCTTCCTAAAACGCTCATTTACTATGAAATTTGAACCTTACGGTTGGTATATAAACACAGGCAACTTTATGGACCAAATTCAAGAACAAATCGACCTCCATCAAAAAGCTAAACTTACATCTCTGCTAATGCTTGTCCTTGTCAGCATCGGTATAGCAATCGCTGGTGGTTTCATCCTGTACATGATTCTTAACAGGCTTACAGGTCCACTCAAAAACATCACAAAGCGCATGCAACTCCTGGCCGAAGGTGATGTGCAAACTCCCCCAGTGCCAATTGTCAACACGGGAGATGAAATCGGAACCCTTACCAGGACTACAGAAAGCCTCATAAACCACATGAATGAAATGGTCCTGGACATATCCAATCATCTTGCAAAAATGTCTCGCGGGGATCTGACTGACATAGATACGCTTGATTATATAGGTGACTTCATACCAATCCAAAATGCCATACATGGAATACACATGTCCCTCAATAACACCCTGCGTGAAATAAGCATTTCAGCTGAGGAAGTGAATTCAGGGGCTCAACAAGTAGCTAATGCTGCACACAACTTGGCCATGGGAGCCACTGAACAAGCCGCCACAATAGATGAACTCACTGCGTCCGTAACACATATCGCCCACCAGGCTGAGGACAACGTCTCAAATGTAAAGCTAGCAGCTCAGTATGTCACAGAAACAAGCACCAGCGTTGAAGACGGAAACTCACACATGAAACAACTCACCACCGCCATGAACGATATCCGCAGCTCATCTGACCAAATTACATCTATCACAAAGGTTATGGAGGACATAGCTTTCCAAACAAATATCTTGGCACTTAACGCCTCGATTGAGGCCTCCACTGCCGGTCAGTATGGAAAGGGGTTTGCAGTTGTTGCTGAGGAGGTGCGCTCCCTTGCAGCAAAGTCCGCTGAAGCCGCCCAAAAGACCGGTGAGCTTATACAATATTCCGCCACAACCGTATCTCAAGGCACAAAAATTGCAGCACAAACAGCTCAAATCCTACGTGACATTGCTGACAAATCCAGTCAAGCAAACACCTTCATTAATAAAATTGAAGGTGCGTCAATAGAGCAGTCCAAAGCCATTGATGAAATAACTGAAGGACTATCCAGAGTGTCGGATGTTGTTCAGGCCAATGCAGCAACTGCAGAACAGAGCTCAGCCGCAAGTGAGGAGCTATCTGCTCAGGCATACCGCATGAATAATGAAGTCTCAAACTTTAAGCTTCTTCAAGAAAAATAGGAGGACACAACAAGTAAATCATGGGCTATTTTATATCATTTCTTGAGGGTGTAATAACCTTCATCTCCCCCTGTCTGCTCCCCATGCTCCCTATCTATTTATCATATTTTGCAGGGTCAACAGAATCGGCTACACTTAAAAACGCACTTGGTTTTGTACTAGGTTTCACAACGGTTTTTGTAATCATGGGTGCTTTTGCAGGCTCTATAGGCGGGTTTTTAAGTGAGTATAAAACAGCTATTAACATTGTATCAGGAGCATTGGTGATCCTCTTTGGACTCAACTTCATGGGCTTCGTACGGATACCCTTACTCAATTCAAATAGGCAAGTTTCCATTAAAAAAACAGGTAGAGGTTTCATACCCTCTATCCTGTTTGGGCTAATATTTGCAGTTGGGTGGACCCCCTGTGTTGGAGCCTTCCTTGGCTCAGCTATAATGCTTGCAGCACAGACAGGCCACACTGTAAAAGGCATTGTTATGTTACTGAGCTTTTCAATGGGGCTGGGCATTCCTTTTATAGTAAGCGCCCTGTTGATTGGCAAATTACGGTCAGCATTTGACTTCATTAAGAAAAACTATCACGTGATA
>CAZIVK010000354.1:0-2177 GCA_964542515.1 uncultured Oscillospiraceae bacterium
TTGCTCCCAAACTGATTTCGAGTCAGCCCCGTTATGACCACTTCGATACCTCTCCGTATTGTTTTGCTGTGGTTGATTATGCGTTCACAGCTTTTTTATTATAACATTTTCCAGATACATGTCAAGCTATATGTGTGGACATTAGGCTAATAATTTGGTATGATTACTGTATAATATTAAGGAGGAACATCTATGAAACAATATGTGGCATTTGAAAAGCTGTCTAAAAAGAAGCAGCGTGAGTTAAATGCTAAGCAGCGGACCACATGGGATATTAACCCAGTAACGCGTAAACCATCCAATCCAAAAGCTTATAACCGCAGAAAGGCACGGAAGGGGAGTGAGAATTCTTACCCATCTGTGCCTTATTTGTATCTCAATACAATCTTTAAGCGCTTTTCCATAAAAGCTTCGTGAGAACTGGGATTTTTTGTTTATAATTGTGATATTGCTTTTCTCACTGTTTGCACATATAATATAGTAATTGCAGGAACAAACATCTATTCTTGCAAAACTAAACGGCAACAAAACTAGCGGAAACAATTGAGGAGAGTATTATAATGTCTAAACCCTTATCAGTGCTAGCACAACAGGTGCAGGCCTCAACTACACTTGCCATAGATGCGCAGTACAAAAAAATGAAATCTGAAGGAATCGATGTCATAGGTTTCGGAACAGGGGAGCCCGATTTTTTTACGCCAGATAATATAAAGCAAGCGGGTATAAATGCTATCAATGAAAACTTTACTTACTATACTCCTGCTAGCGGAATTGAAGACTTACGTAAAGCAGTTTGCGGTCGTCTGAAAGAGGACTGTGGACTTGAATATAAACCAAACCAGGTTGTAATTTCAAATGGAGCAAAACAGTCTTTATACTTAGCTTTGAGAGCCATTATCAATCCGGGGGATGAAGTACTTCTTCCAACGCCCTATTGGGTTAGTTATTATGAGTTGATCCAGATGACAGGTGGAGTTCCGGTTGTTATTCATACAACAGCTGAAACCGGTTGGAAGATCACTCCTGAAATGATAGATTCCGCTGTCACTGACAGAACTAAAGCTCTAATTCACAACAACCCTTCAAACCCCTCGGGAGTTGTTTATACGCCTGAGGAAACCCAACATTTAGCTGATGCTTGTGTGAAAAATGATATATATGTAATAGCTGATGAGATATATTACAAGCTTGTCTATGGGGATGTAAAGTTTAAGAGCTTTGCAGCTTGCGGTGATGCCATAAAGGATCTCACAATACTGATAAACGGTGTTTCGAAATCTTATTCTATGACCGGTTGGCGGATTGGTTATGCTGCAGCACCGGAACGCATAGCTAAGCTTATAGGGAACTTACAGAGTCATGCTTCCTCTGCTCCAAACTCTATAGCCCAAAAAGCTGCTGTAGAGGCCCTCGAAGGCCCTCAGTGCGGGATTGAATCTATGCGTGTTGAGTTTGAAGCTCGCAGAAATTACTTCATGACAAGAGCTTCTGAGATCCCTGGAGTGAGCTGCATATATCCTGACGGCGCTTTTTATGTTATGATGGACGTGAGTGAATTCTTCGGTAAAGATCTCTTCGGACAAAAAATAAATAATGCTGATGACTTTTCTGCCCTGTTTTTGGAGAAGGGCCTTGTGGCTGTTGTGTCGTGTATTGGATTCGGTGAACCAAACTATGTCAGGTGGTCATACGCCACATCTCTTGACAATATTAAAGCCGGACTCAACAGGCTTGAAATGTTTCTAAAAGGGTAGTGCTAACTCAGTTTTTCATGGAGCACAGCGGACCCCAGTAGGGCAATAATAAGTACAACCGCTCCGGTAGCGCACATCTCACGAACAAGTATGAGCGTATGTCCAACCGCAGTTACCCCGCTCCCAAGATTCAGCAGGCTAATTATTGCTAGAACTAAGAATGCTAACGCTATAAAATAGCTGTTTCGCAACACTAAATATGTAATCTTATGCACTTTATGTAATAACTCCTTTACTATTATGGATTTCTGTTATATTATATAATTGTTTTTTGATGTACACCATACTAAGAATAAGGAAAGTATGTTAATAACTGGAGGAGTTAAACTATGAAATGTCCGTTTTGCGGATTTAATGACAGCAAAGTTGTGGATTCCCGTCCAAGTGAGGATAGCGGAACCATCAGGCGCCGCCGTGAATGTC
>CAZIVK010000355.1:0-2177 GCA_964542515.1 uncultured Oscillospiraceae bacterium
ATATTTCTAGATGCACTACCAACAAGCTCATTTGCATAAGCACGAAACTCATCCGATAAGGAGTTGTCCGCTAAAATATATTCTGTGTGTTGGAGAAATACCTCATATCCTAGAATGGGTTCCATGACAGAGTAGCCAGGTACAAATACTGAATTGTCATATTCGCCGGAAGGACTGGTCAATGAACCCGCAATGGTATAGTAGGTACCCTTTTCACTCATTATATCATTTATGTCATTCATTTTTTGGGTTATGATTTCACCGTCCGTCAGCTCTGATTCTGGATACTTCTCTCTGTGTATTTCAATCATCTGGGTAATTAAGGATTGCAGTGTCCCTTTAGGTGTTATACGAACCTTTTCCCCAATTGAAAGTCCACCAGCTTCCAGCATATCCTGCCCTACAATGCAAAATTCACCCAGTTGCTGCATCAATGTTTCGTCATATCCTCTAGCATATGTGATGTCCACAGATTCCCCAGTAAAACGTTCAATATCCGGAGTTATGTAGAAGGCGGATGTCATATTTCTAAAGTCAGCTTGAAACACATACTCATAATACGGGTCTATGACATATTTTGATTGTGCCACCTCAACTGCATCCACAATGGATATGCCCTTAAGAAAGCTTGCCTTTACCTCAATACCATTATACATATCATTATATGACTGACGCATTACTGCAAACTGCCCTACAACGCCAACTAACAGAGCTGCAAGTAGCACAGCAAGCAAGGCCCTTAACTTTGACCTTATAATATGCCTGAGACTATACTTGAACACATGTGAAAAAGGATTACGTTCCCGTTCAAGACTACTCACACTATGTATCCTACTCAGTGACAACTGAGCTACATCAGAAACCACAACTGTTGGAACATCATCTGTGGTTTTATGTTTAGGAAGCCTTTTTGCAGATTTGCTTGTACTCTGCTCTTGTAATAGAGCAAGTGATGATTGTCTGCTTAAGCGCCATATGCCAAAACGAGCTAGTATGTAAAGCAATATGATTTGTCCCAAAATGCATCCAAAAGTAACTTCCTGCGGTATGGATGTGTTGGCAACATACCCGTCCATTACCGAAAGTCCTGAGATAACTTCACTAACAGCATCTTCTGTATATATCCATGCCGCAGCGCTTCCGGCAAGGACTGCCGGAACAGTGATTAACATATGCGGTAACATGAGTGCATTTGCAGATTGGCGCCTTGGTAACCCTAATGCACGCATGATTGCATACTCTTTTCTTTTCCTACCAATTAACAGGTAAACAATAAGCCAGCTAGAAATTAGAGTAACTCCAAAAATAGCAACTATGGTTATGCCTGAAAGCGTATTTGTTAGCTCAAAATCCTCTACAATGTCCAACCAACCACCATCATAAAAAATAAGTGTTAAACCCATTTCTTCCAGTATAGGTTTGGACTCCTCAATAAAAGCAGGAATATCCCATGCATTTTCCACTGTGAAACTAAACTCACTAGGTGAAAACATATGATCTTCAAGCTCTTCCTCATCTAATGGAAACAGTGATTTTGGTACAAAGATTGTATTGATAGAATAGCACCAATGTGGTATTATCTCCTGATCTTCTCTTTTATCAGTATCTACATATATACCTACTACTTCAAGCTCTACATCCTTAGTAGCAGGACTATACCTTTCACGTGCTCCCGCAACAGCTCCAAAAGACTTATATTGCTCAAACAGCTCAGTTCCAAGTTTTAAGGGGATCATATCACCAAGCTTTAGTTCATACTCTGTTGCTAACTCCTTACTAATTACGCAGACACTTTTGTTATTGTGCTCCTTTGTGAGTAGCTCTCCCTCAACAATTGTCATATCACCTTTAGCAAACCGCATTATTGAGGACATATCATCAGTATATACCATGTCAAACGTATGTATATCTGAATTCGTTATTTCAACAAGCTCACGCAGCTCTGAGTACTCTTCCATTTCCAAGTAATTCTCTGGAACACCTTCAATTGACTCAATTCCTTCGAACCATGAAACGGATAATCCATCACCCAGATAGAAATCCGTTGGAACTATTTGTGGTTCAACATGCGTTACAAATACATATCGATCACCGATTTTCAAACTTCTGAGATATTCTGAATCATACTTATGACCATTCCTTTCCGCTGCGCTGCAAGGCACAAAAGGGATATGAAA
>CAZIVK010000356.1:0-2167 GCA_964542515.1 uncultured Oscillospiraceae bacterium
GAACCTTTTCTATGAGGGCGTAGTCCCCTAGGAGCTCATATAGGCTCTCTTTTTCTGATTCCAGATATTCTGGGGGACAGTCAAGGGAGGGTTTGTGTCCAGAAGCTTCTGTGCAGTCGTTAACAATTTTACGTGCGGTTTTTTCAGCAACGGTGTCCTCCATGCCTGCAAGGAGAATAAGTGCGCGGGAAAGGTTTTCACGATAAAGCCGCACGAAAGTCTTGCTTACGCCTTTTGCCATTCCGTAATCAAAGTTTACAATGCTCTGGCCACCGTGTTGATCATTCTGGTTTGACTGTATAGCAATGCAGCATAGGGCGGCATAAGAAGCTATATCTTGTGGTTCACGTAGTGTACCGTGTCCGGTCCAAAAGCCGTCATTAAAAAGTTTCAGTATATCAATTTGGCAACATGTGGTGGTGAGAGTAAGAAAATCCAGGTCATGGATGTGTATATCCCCATCCCTATGTGCCTTAGCATGTTCAGGCTTTAGTACGAACATTTCATAGAACTGTTTTGCACCTTCAGAACCGTATTTTAGCATGGTACCCATGGCGGTGTCACCGTCAATATTAGCGTTTTCACGCTTAATATCTGAATCAGATGCCTGCTTAAATGTAATGTCCTCATAGACTTTCATGAGGCGTGAGTTCATGTCCCTGTTGCGGCTGCGCTCTGCGCGGTATAGTATATATGCTTTTGCTGTCTGAACATATCCGTTCTCAATAAGAACCTGCTCAACAATATCCTGAATATGTTCTACATCAGGGGTGGTATTCCCTTCAGCTACAAGTTTTTCATAAACTGTATCAGCGAGTTCCTTTGCTTTTGAGGTGTCCCCACTTTTGTAAGTGGCATCAAAGGCCTTTTTAATAGCCGATGCAATTTTACCAAGGTCAAAGTATACAGTCCTGCCATCACGCTTACGTATACCCTCTATCTGATTTTTAACCATCTGCCTTCCCATTTTCCACAACTCTCCTTCTCTTTCACTAGCACCATGCAAAAAGTAAGTGTACTATATATTGTGTTCAGGTTGCCTCTGAACTAATATATATAGTACACTACCCTATCCTGCTTGTCAATTACAATTTTAAATTAATTTAGAAAGTCTTTGAGTTTTCTGGAGCGGCTGGGGTGACGGAGCTTTCTAAGTGCCTTGGCTTCAATCTGACGAATGCGTTCACGTGTAACTTTGAACTCCTTGCCAACCTCCTCCAAAGTGCGTGTGCGCCCGTCCTCAATACCAAAACGTAGCTTGAGGACCTTCTCTTCACGCGGTGTGAGTGTTGACAGTACTTCAACGAGTTGTTCCTTGAGTAGAGTAAATGACGCAGCCTCCGCGGGCTCTGAGGCGTCCTCGTCAGGGATGAAGTCACCTAGGTGGCTATCCTCCTCCTCACCAATTGGTGTTTCGAGGGAGACAGGCTCCTGGGCTATTTTCATAATTTCCCGGACTTTTTCAACAGACATACCCATTTCGGCAGCAATGTCTTCCGGTTGGGGGTCATGACCTAGCTCCTGGAGGAGCTGCCTTGACACTCTAATAACTTTATTTATTGTTTCAACCATGTGGACAGGGATTCTGATGGTACGAGCTTGGTCCGCTATAGCCCTTGTGATGGCCTGTCTTATCCACCATGTGGCATATGTTGAGAACTTGTAGCCCTTGGTGTAGTCAAACTTTTCAACAGCTTTAATAAGTCCAAGATTGCCCTCTTGGATAAGATCTAGAAATAGCATTCCCCTACCGACATATCTCTTAGCAATACTTACCACCAGACGGAGGTTTGCCTCAGCAAGTTTCTTTCTGGCTTCATCGTCTCCGCTGCACATGCGTTTTGCGAGCTCCACTTCCTCATCTGCAGTGAGAAGGTTTACTTTGCCTATCTCCTTGAGGTACATGCGCACGGGGTCATCTATATTGACGCCATCGGCCAGGTCTTCGGCGTTAGCGAGCTCATCTTCCGGAATCTCGTCAACTTCATCGATATCTGCGTTTTCCTCTTCTATCTCCTCGATGTAGTCCTCCTCAACGGCCACGTCATTAGAAAGTGCCTCCAGTTTGTCATAAAGCTTGTCTATTTGGTCGGAGTCGAGGGCTAGCTCTTCCACTACGTTTAAAATTTCCTTTGCGGTGAGCTTACCTGCCTTCTTACCGTGTTCT
>CAZIVK010000357.1:0-2147 GCA_964542515.1 uncultured Oscillospiraceae bacterium
TTGAAATACCTCCCGACTTATAATATAATTTTATAAGCACTTAATTTCACAGAATACATAATACAGGAGGAAAACAAATGGCGTTATCTCAAAATATTAGGAATATCTGTCTTATTGGACACGGAAGCAATGGTAAGACCAGTCTAACTGAAAGCATGCTATACCTTACAAAAGGCACCGACCGTTTGGGAAAGGTGGCAGACGGGACTACTGTATGTGACTATGATCCCGAAGAAATAAGACGTCAAATATCTATATCCGCCACCCCTGTTCCGGTTGAGCTAGGAGATTACAAGATTAATATCCTAGACACCCCTGGCTATTTTGATTTTGTCGGAGAAGTCCTTGAGTGCCTGAGAGTTGCAGACTGCGGGCTCGTTGTACTCAGTGCAAAAAACGGTGTTGAGGTTGGTACTGAAAAGGCTATAAAAATGCTTGATCAGCGCAATCTCCCAAGAATGTTCTACGTCTCTAAGATAGATGAAGAAAATGCGGACTTTAACAAGACCTACGAGGCACTCCGTTCTACATTCGGTATTTCGGTATGTCCGGTTGTTATTCCTCTCATGGACGGTGAAAATGCCGTAGGAATAATTGATCTTGTGCGCTCAAAGGCCTACAAAACTAATGGAGCTAACCGTATCGAGGTTGAAATTCCGGTTGAGCAGGCTGACAGAGTGGAAGAACTACGCGCTATAATTATTGAAAACGTGGCTGAAACCTCAGAAGAACTCATGGAGAAGTATTTTGAGGGTGAGGAGTTCACGGAAGAGGAGCTCGTATCCGGTGTACAGGCCGGCGTAAAGGAAAGAAGAATAGCTCCTGTATTCTGCGGCAGCGCTTTGACAGGTGTAGGTACAACTACACTACTGCACGGTATTGCTGAATATGGCCCATCCCCTGTGGTAAAAGAGGACGGCCCTCCCGCCGCCATAGTGTTTAAAACAGTGTCTGACCAGTACGGTAAATTCTCATTCTTTAAGGTTATGTCGGGCACCATCACATCGGATATGACCATGGAAAACCCCGCAACTGCATTACGTGAAAAATTGGCACATATATACTCAGTAAAAGGCAAAAAGAATACTGAAATTGTATCCGTCCCATGTGGAGATATTGCAGCAGTATCAAAACTGGTGAATACCCACACTGGGGACACATTAAGTGCAGTTGGATCGGGCATACAGCTTGACGGAATAGAATTCCCACACCCCAACTACTCTATGGCCGTTGATGCCGTTGTTAAGGGTGGGGAAGAAAAAATTGCATCCGGACTTACAAGGCTTGCTGAAGAGGATCCTACATTTACCGTAGTTCAGGACACAGAAACAAAGCAGATGGTCCTATCCGCTATGGGAGACATCCACATTGACGTTCTCCGCTCCAAACTTAAGAGCAAATTTGGTGCTGATACTTTGGTGAGTGAACCTCGTGTTGCATACCGTGAGAAAGTAAAGAAAAAAGTAAAGGTAGAGGGAAAACACAAGAAACAATCCGGCGGACACGGACAGTACGGACATGTGTGGATTGAGTTTGAACCTAACCACGAATCTGACGACTTTGTATTTGAAGAAAAAATCTTTGGGGGAAGCGTTCCTAAGAACTTCCATCCCGCTGTTGAAAAGGGACTGCGTGACAGTCTCCACCGTGGAGTTTTGGCAGGCTACCCTGTTGTAGCTCTAAAAGCAACGCTGGTAGACGGATCATACCATGATGTTGACTCCTCTGAAATGGCATTTAAAACAGCAGCCTCCATGGCCTTTAAAGCTGGGCTCGCTGCTGCAAACCCTGTTCTAATGGAGCCTGTAGGTAACCTGAAGGTCTATATTCCTGACTCCTACATGGGTGACATCATTGGGGACCTCAACAAACGGCGTGGTCGTATTATGGGCATGAACCCCGGAGAGGACGGCACACAGATTGTTGAAGCTGAAGTACCCATGTCTGAAATGTCCTCATACTCCATAGACCTGCGTTCTATGACCCAGAGCCGCGGATCTTTTGATTTGGAATTTTTGCGCTATGATGAGGTACCTGCAAATATCCAGCAAAAAGTCATAGAGGAAACAAAAGAGCTAGAAAACGCTTAATGCTAAAAAATTAAAGATTCCTGTGCAGTAAAAACTGGTACCGCACGGGAATTTTTA
>CAZIVK010000358.1:0-2143 GCA_964542515.1 uncultured Oscillospiraceae bacterium
GCACTTTCACTATACCATAATATGAACCAATAAACAAATATAAAGTTTGTGTAATGGAAGTGCACCATCTATGTGATATAATCTAGAAGTTAGGAGTGATAGCAGTGAAAACAGTAATAATTTATTACACATTTGGTGGGTCAACAAAGGAGGAGGCGGAACGCTTAGCGGACGAAATGAATGTTCCTGAATACCGTGTGATTGAGAGACGCAAGCGGAGTTTTTTTGGGTCGTTTATTCCTGGGGTTCCATCGGCTATTAAGCGTAAGGTGTCTGAAGTTGAACCAATTGATGTGAATTTACAGGACTATGACAAGATTATCATTGGCTGTCCTATATGGGCAGGTCATCCGGCACCGGCGTTCAATGCCATAGTTAAAATGCTTCCTGCTGGCAAAGAGGTGGAACTCTTCTTCTGCTCAACTAGTGGGGACAGTTCTGCCAGCGCAGAGGGTACTAAGGAGCTTATTGTGAAGCAAGGCTGCACTGTTGCTGCATATAGAGATGTGCGGACCGGTGTTGCACCAAGAAAAATGAAAGCATAGGGTAGGGAGGACATATATATGCATCCAAAAAAAGAGATATCTATCAACAAAATGTTCCTATTTGTGATTCTTGTTCTGATTGTTCCTTTGATTGCATGCATTATAGCGTTTAATATCTTTGCTCTTGTAAACAAACATGAATATCTCCGGTACCAGCGATATGGCGGATTATGTTAAGAACCTTATAACCAGTGATGATGATTATGATAAGAACAACTGGTTTACAGCTAAAATAGGGGAGGAGCACTATCTACTTCGTATTGTGGAAAAAGAAAATGTATATCTCATCAGTATTTTATCGTCAAGCGTTCAATCCTAAATCCCATCAACCGCATGGTTGAAACTATGCACTCTATCCGGGATGGTAATCTCAATGAAAAAATGGTTGTTTATTCGCAGATCCGGGAGTTCAATCAGGTGGAAGATACCTTTAATGAGATGATGACACAAATCAGTAATCTCAAAATTGAGGCATATGAACAGGAATTTGAGCTACAGAAGCTTGAAATGCAGACTCTGCAGCGGCAGATACACCCACATTTCTATTTAAATTGCTTGAAAAATCTATTTGGTATGGCTGAGGAGAGAAAGCACAAGCAAATCCAGGAAATGATCATAGTGTTATCCGACTATCTGCGTAACATGTTTCGCAACCAGTCGCTAAAGATACCTCTCTCTGTTGAACTACACAATGTGGAACGGTATATCGATCTGATTAAAATGAGTGCTTCCTTCTACATTGAATATAATCTTGATTGGATTTCTTGGGGCAGATGGATTCTGGGATAACATACCATAACCACTACCAGGAGTTCACTGTACACTTTATTTTTTAACCGGATACCGTAAAGGTTCCGGTTTTTTCTTTATTATTTTCTTGTTGCCAAAGTAATTAGAATTTGTTAAAATATTAATTATCTGGTCGGACCAGAAACTTGTGGGGAGATGGGGTGAGATGAATGGGCATTTCAAAGAGACCTGCTACAACAAACAGGGAGCTTTTTGTGGAGAAGATTACGGGTGGAATACTATCGGGGAAATGGAATACAGGGGACAAGTTGCCGTCTGAGCGTGAGTTGGCTGCTGAAATGGGTATTGGAAAGACGGTGGTTCATTCCGGATTGGAAAAGCTTGTTGACATGGGCTTGCTTGAGGCTATACCCAAATTGGGTTATTTTGTGACAGATTATATGAAGACCGGTAATATTGAAATCCTCAATACTATAGTTCGTTTTAATGGAAACGAGTTAAACCTTGATATAGCAGTTGCTATATTGGAGCTGCGTTTGGCCATTGAAGGTATGGCGTTCCGGGCACTGGGTCTCTGTCGTACTTCTGAGGATATTACCCGGTTGAAATTTTTGACAGAGGAAATACGTAAAGAGTCCAAAGATGCGCAAATAGAGGAGTTGGCGGAGAGTTTCTTTCTATGGCATCGTGAAATATGTATTATGAGTAAAAAGAGCTTTCTGACACTGTTTATGAATGCCACACACCATGTTTCTATTGCATTCTGGGTCAACTATCTGCGGATGTTTGGTATTACCTTTGCAGCAGACCGGCTGGGCCGTTTCACAGAGTTCCTTGACGCTCATGAC
>CAZIVK010000359.1:0-2139 GCA_964542515.1 uncultured Oscillospiraceae bacterium
CTTGCTTTATAACAGAATTAGCTCCAATAAAAGAACATTCGCCAACTGACACATTACCATTAAGCACAGCACCGGGAGCAATATGAACAAAATTATTAATAATACACTCGTGTTCAATTATAGCCCCAGAATTAATTATAACTCCTTTACCAATTGCAACAAGAGGATTTACAACAACGCCACTTAAAATCTGACATCCCGATTTAATACTTACCAATTTCGAAATACATGAATTTTTGCTTAATACATTTAACAAATGTGTGCTCCACACGTAAAACTTTTACCCCAAAAATGTGTGTTTTATGGGAGGAATAACGAGACACTTGTGGATATCGCCTTAATATTGTCATCAATTTTCGTGTACTATTACATGCCTATTTTGTTTGATTTTATCACTTAAGCAGTTTATAATGATAATGCAAGCAAAGCTTGTAATATATATTTGGAGGTCAGACATGAAAAAGACACTATCGCTTATACTTGCACTACTTATGGTTTTGGCTCTGTTCGCAGGATGTGCTAATGATGAAGGTAAGGATACTCCCACATCCACTCCATCCAGCACCCCGGCATCTTCCTCTGAACAACCTTCTGAAGAACCCGGACTGGTTTATCCAAAGCTAACTGAGGACCCCGTTACTCTCACCGTTTGGCAGACATTCTCAAGTACTTATATCACATCAATGAATGACTCTTATTTTGTTGACTACCTTGAGGAAGCAACAAACGTCCGTCTGGATTTTAAAGAGGCAACCGGTGCTGACGCCACCACAGTTTTTAACCTCATGATAAACTCAGGTGACTTCACTGACATAGTCCGCCCCGGTGATAATCAATATCCCGGCGGCCCTGACAAAGCTGTAGAGGATGGAATCTATCTAGACCTCAAAGACCTAATTGAAGAATATGCACCACACTATCAGGCTCTTCGTAACAACAACGCTGACCTTTATCGTCAAACCGTTACTGACGCAGGAAATATGTGGTCCATGTACACAGTTAATGATCCTGCAGAATATCCATGGATGGGACTTGCTCTCAGAAGTGATCTGCTTGAAAAGAATAATGTGGCACTACCTGTGACTTTGGCTGACTGGGAAACTGCACTTCAGGTTTATCTGGATGAAGGTATTAAATATCCGCTACTCTTCGATATTACCGGCGTATCTTTTAACAGTGAATTTCTTTCCGCATTCCAAATTGGTAAAGAGTTCTACCAAAAGGATGGAAAAGTTGAATTTGGTTACACACAGCCTGAATTTAAAGAGTACCTAACATTGATGAATGACTGGTACAAACGTGGATACATTGATCCAGAATTTACATCCCACGGAGTAAACTTTGCAATCTTTGGCGGAGATGCCTTTGCTTTCCTGATGAACGGTGAAGCAGCCGCTGCACTCCTTCCTTGGGGATTCACTGCATCTGCTAAAGCTATTGATGGAAGCACACTGATTGAAGACTTCTATCTGCACGCAGTCCAAGCTCCAAAAATGAACGCCGGAGACACAGTCCGTTTCCGCTATACATCGTATGAAGCAAAAGTTCCTAACGCAATCACCTCAGCATGTGCCGACCCTGTACTGGCTGTCCGCCTAATTGACTACCTCTGCTCAGAGGAAGGTTCAAATCTTATCAACTTTGGTAAAGAAGGCATAAGCTACACTATGGTAGACGGCAAACCAAGATACACTGACCTCATCCTCCACTCAGACACAGGTTTCCTTCCACGTGACGTAGCCCACAAGTACGCATGGGATGACGGCGCCGGCCTAAGTGATTTCAAACGTCTCTGGCAGACATACGAAGGAACTCCATCAGAAGCTGCCCTTGACGCTTACAACATCTGGAACACTGACTCCAACGAATACCTCCTACCTCCTATCACCAGAACTGCTGCTGAAGGTGATGAGTTCTCCGCACTATTTGGTGACATAAAAACCTTCTGCACAGAAAAAATCCCTGCATTCATCACTGGCGCAAAACCACTTAGTGATTTTGAAGACTTTGTTGCACAAATTGAGTCCATGGACATTGCCCGTTGCCTAGAAATCCAACAAGATGCTCTAGACCGTTACCTGGCTCGTTAGTTCACAGCAAACAATATTATCTATTAAAAGATGGCATGGCCCTTTGGGC
>CAZIVK010000360.1:0-754 GCA_964542515.1 uncultured Oscillospiraceae bacterium
ACCACGGACGCCCTCCATTAATACGGCATGGACTTCCCGAATCATTATGAAATAGTATATCCTATTATACCATTTATATTTCACCTTAGCAATCGAAAGTGAAATGTAATCCGAAAGTCAATCTACAAAATTCACTTTAATCCTACATAATACCTAAGACGCACCCTCTAAATTGGGGCTCTCTTTTTTTATGATTCATGTCAAAAAAAACATGTTTCATGCAGCGGACGGTTTTTTGTGTAAATATTTGGTAGTGTTCAAGTAAGAAAAAAGATATTTACACAGAAAGAGAGAAGTGCAAACTATGAAAAAAAGAATTATTAGCATGCTCCTGGTGCTCTGTATGGTACTATCAATTCTTCCAGTTGAGGCGCTGGCGGCAAATCCGTTTACCGACGTGAACTCAGCGGATTGGTACTACGACAGCGTCATGAACGCCTTTGAAAAAAATCTTTTTACCGGGACAGGTGATACAACATTTTCCCCGGAGGGCACTATGACACGTGGGATGTATCTCACTGTTATGGGGCGGATGGCGGAGATTGATGTAAAAGACTATGACAATGCATCTGAATTTGAAGACGTTGCCGCGGGTAGCTATTACGCTCCCTATGTTCAGTGGGCGGTTGGGAAGGGCATCACAACCGGCGTAGGAGATAATCTCTTTGACCCCGATGGATTTGTGACCCGCCAGCAGATGGCCACCTTAATTGTGCGCTACTTTGACGCCTATGGCATTACATATCCTGATACA
>CAZIVK010000360.1:764-2127 GCA_964542515.1 uncultured Oscillospiraceae bacterium
CGTAACTACAACCCCAAAGGATATTGACCTTGTGGCAGATTGGGCAAAGGACGCCGTCCTAAAGCTCTGGGCCTGCGGTCTTTTTGCCGGTGACGGTGCAGGTAACTTCAATCCCGCAAACAACGCCACACGTGCAGAAGGCGCAACCTTTCTTGTGCGTACCCATGAACACTTAACTGAAACTAAAGCTAAAGCTGAAAAAGAGGACACAGACACATCCTTTGAGGACTATGTCACCAGCTACTCCGTCACTTTCCAGGATGGAGAGCGCTATATTGAAAGACTTACGGCCACTAAAGGTGAGGCCCTCGGGCGCACGCCAGGTGAAAGCAAAACAGCTAAGGAGAACGCAATCTTTGTGGGTTGGTTTACCGACAGCGGTTTTACAACTCCGTTCTATTACGATGCCCCAGTTACAAGCAACATGACAGTTTATGCAAAGTACACCGATATGCCCGGTGAAGTTCTAACCCTTACCTCCTTTGCTCAGCTTGAACAGGACCCGGATATAAACTTTGAGGTGGTGGGTTTTGGCAGTGAGGAAGATGTGTTGTCAGCGGCCACACTCGTACCAAAAGACGGCTCAGATGTTATCCCCCTTGCAATCAAATCGGCTTCAAACGGTGTGTACCTTGTGGGAGCAAACGGCGGCTTCAATCCGGGGTCGTCCTATGAGCTCACCCTGGCGGACGGTTACAGTTTTAAGGACAAACCGGATTCCGTCCGTACAGCATCCTTCTCTATAGCCATGCCCGAGGTCCAGAACCTCAGCATGAGTGACGAAATAATTTATATCCAGGACACACCACAGCTAAGCTATACAATATCCAGCACGACTTACGAAGTCCTTACCCCAAACCTTGTTACAGATGTAGTAGGAACATTTACATATGTTGGTGGGGAGAGTCTGGAAGTAAACGACATCCTCTGCTTCTACCTAGAGGCAAGTCCCCAAGACAGGGATTACACCACAAACAGCTATATCAATGACCCTGAGGTCTATGTGGAGGTCAAGGGGATAGGTGTAGACGGCGTAGTCACATTTGGCGCCCTTGACAATGCGGAGGATATGCAGGTCCTATACAAGGTACCGGACAGTTTCACACTAAAGGTGGAAACACTTCCAACAGACGAAAAGGGTACAATCAACATTGACGCGCTAGATATTGAAACATATAAGCAAATTTTTGGCGATGAATACACCCTTGATACCGCAAAGGCAGCTATCAGTTCCGGTGACTTTCTCCTGATCTACGAGTCAACTGAAGCCGCAGACGAGGGCGATATATATTACGGAGAGGTTGAGTCCTACGATGCCGTCACCGGAGAAATAACCTACAGGCTAACCACCGAGGAAGCTATA
>CAZIVK010000361.1:0-2122 GCA_964542515.1 uncultured Oscillospiraceae bacterium
GAGTGTGGAGTTTTTGGTATCTCCGTTGCTCCGGGTGATGATTTTGACCCCGCTACAGAAACATATCTAGCCCTTTATGCACTCCAACACAGGGGACAGGAGTCCTGCGGTATTGCCACATCAGAAAACGGCATGATACATGTAGTTAAAAAAAGCGGCCTTATCCCGGACGTCTTTAGTGACCGCACACTCAGGTCACTCAAAGGCAACATGGCCATAGGTCACGTGCGCTACTCATCTGCGTCGGAATCCAGCGCCATAAACGCCCAGCCTATATCTGTCACCCATATCAACGGTAGTATGTCAATATCCTGCAACAGTGCCCTTGTAAATGGAGCCCAGCTCCGCCGTGAAGCAGAAATGCGGGGTGGCATCTTCCAGACAACCAATGACGCTGAGGTCATCTCCTATATGCTTGTCAAGGAACGCCTGGAATCCCTCGCCATGGAACAGGCCGTGAAAAATGTAATGAGCTACATGCATGGAGCATACTCCATGGTAATATTAAGCGGCAAAAAACTTATAGCCGCAAGAGACCCCAATGGTTTCAGACCCCTCTGTATGGGTACCCTTGGCTCCTCCGTTGTATTTTCCTCTGAGTCCTGTGCTTTGGACACCCTCGGAGCAAAATTTGTACGGGACGTAAATCCAGGTGAAATAATTGTAGTGGAAGCCGGTGAAATAACCTCCACCCTACAGTACCCAACATCCAAAACCTCACTCTGTGTATTTGAGTTTGTATATTTTGCCCGCCCGGACAGTATCATTGATGGCATTTCAGTGGAGTACACCCGCCAAAACTTTGGCCGCTACCTCGCCCGTGGTGATGATGTGGAAGCTGACGTAGTCATTGGTGTACCGGACTCTGGCCTCTCCGCCGCTCTTGGGTATTCCCAGGAGTCGGGAATCCCATACACGGTAGGCTTTGTTAAAAACCGCTATGTCGGCCGCACATTTATTCAACCCAACCAGACCCAACGGGAGAAATCCGTTGCCATTAAGCTCAACGCCCTATCGGCAGCTGTCAAGGGAAAGCGCGTAGTCATGGTGGACGACTCCATCGTAAGAGGTACAACCTGTGCCCACATAGTTTCCCTATTGCGTGAAGCGGGTGCCAAGGAGGTCCACATGCGGGTATCCTCCCCCCCATTCCTTTATGGGTGTAACTTTGGTACAGATATCCCCAACCAGGAGGTTCTAGCCGCACACAACAGAACAGTGGAAGAGATTGCAGAAAAGATAGGCGTAGACTCCCTCCGCTACCTCAAGTTGGAGGACATTGCAGATGCTACACGCGGCCTAAAATGCGGCTACTGTGACGCATGCTTTACAGGCAATAACCCCGTGCCTATCCCCGAGCAACCCGATCAAATAAATTCTGGGAGGATATTACTTTGAACGACAGCAGAAGTAAGGCTTACGAGGAAGCAGGAGTCGATGTAACCGCCGGTTACGAGAGCGTAAAGCTGATTAAAAAGCATGTTGAAAGCACCTTCATACCCGGTGTTCTCGGCGGACTCGGTGGTTTTGGTGGGATGTTCCAACCGGACCTCAAGGACTATGATGAACCCGTTTTTATATCGGGGACAGACGGCGTTGGCACCAAGCTTAAAATAGCATTCCTTATGGACAAGCATGACACCGTTGGCGTAGACTGCGTGGCTATGTGTGTAAATGATATAGTATGCGGCGGAGCAAAACCCCTCTTTTTCCTGGACTACATTGCTCTTGGCAAAAACCACCCCCCAATGGTAGAGTCAATAGTATCCGGCATAGCTGAGGGCTGCCGTAAAGCCGGCTGTGCCCTTATTGGTGGAGAAACCGCAGAGATGCCCGGCTTCTACGCTGAAAACGAATACGATATTGCAGGTTTCTGCGTTGGCGTTGTAGATAAGCGCAAGATTATTGACGGCACCTCAGTAAAAGCCGGTGATGCAATCATAGGACTCGCCTCCTCCGGCGTCCACTCAAACGGGTTCTCGCTTGTCCGCAAAGCTCTAGGTGTGAGTACAGAAAGCCTCTCCGTACACTATGATGACCTCGGTTGCACCCTTGGGGAGGAGCTCCTGAAACCCACAAAGATCTACGTCTCCGCACTTACAAACCTCAGCAAGGTGGTAAA
>CAZIVK010000362.1:0-2119 GCA_964542515.1 uncultured Oscillospiraceae bacterium
TATCATTTAACCGCAATGATAGAAATACTACCTATTTGGATTCAATCCCCTCACCTACACCTACTACGTCAAAAGATGAGGCATCTAAACTTTTAAACAGCACAACTGAACTAGAACTCAGATACATGCTAAAGAACAACATATTACCCTTCACCTTAAAAACAGACTCAGTAGAAACTGTTCTAAGGTATGTACCAAAATATACAGGTAACTTTGTTGTTGATGCTAAGACAGGAAAGCTTATTGATATAGACAAGATATCCCCTGAAGTTATATACGAGTCACCTAGAGCTGAAGAAGGAATGCTAGCTGAAGACAATGCTATGGGCGCTTCCACCAAACAGGCCACCCTTACACCCGTGGAGATTGAGGGTGTAGCCAAGCTTAAAGACGTGCTAAACCAAGAGCAGCTGGACTCCAAAATACGCGCCATTTCTGAGCTAGGGGTAACAGCTGACTATAAACTCACCAACCTCTCATACTCCCTAAATAGTGATAGCGGTGACGTCCTAGCATCTCTCAGATACCTAGATGGACAGACCCAAAAGCATGTTACAATCAACGCAAAAGAGGGCTTTCTACAGAGCATTTACACCAGCTATCCTTATAAAGAACCTGAGCCCAACCCCACCCCAACCGTAGACACCGAGCCCAGAGCCTCCGCATTCCTTACAAAATACTTTGAGGAATACTTCCTGAACACAAAACTATATAACTCCACAGAAGACAACAACTACTCCTACATCCGTGTAGCTAACGGTATCTATTTCCCCACAGATGCACTATATATAACCATTAACAAGGATACAGGCTTTGTTGATAACTTTAGTTTTAACTGGACAGAGGATGTTGTTTTCATCTCCCCTGATGAAATCGTCTCAGAAGAGGCAGCTGTAAACAAATATAACTCAGCATTTGACAGCAAACTGTCCTATGTAAGACTCCCCGTTGCTATAGATCCATCAAACCCGGACCACATCAAGTATATTGATCATGTGAAATATGTCTATGAGCTCATTCTTGGCTACACCGTGTATTCAGAGGATTACATCGAAAGCGTTGATGCAATATCCGGTGAGGTTATTAAACAGGAGAGATCCTATACCGAAGCACCCCAAATCTATGACGACCTAGACAGCACCTACGCCAGAAAACAAATACTTGAACTGTCTAAATATGGTATTGGATTTACAGGAACCAGCTTCAAGCCTAGGGCACAACTAAACCAACTCGATATGATAATGTTCCTATTAAGCGCCGATGGACAAAGGTTTACTGAGAACCCCACTGATGAAGAAATTGATAACATCTACATGAATGCATACTCCCGGGGCATTCTCAAGAAAGCAGACAGAAACCCTGCAAAGCTCATCACCCGCAGCCAACTGGTTAAAACAATCATCAGCATGTCAGGTTACGGCAAAGCAGCAGACCTTAAAGGCATTTACACCGTCAACTTTAAAGACGCAAAGAGCATTCCATCAGCAGACTACGGTTATGTAGCAATAGCAAAAGGCCTCTCTGTAATAAATGGAGACACCAAAGGAAACTTTAATCCCACAAAGATTGTTACACGAGCAGACACAGCAATTATGCTCTTTAACTTCATGTCAAGATAATACAAATAAATAAAAGAGGGGCTGTTGCCCCTCTTTTATTTATTTGTGGTAAAGTTTCTTAGTTTGGTATTTTGGCTCAGAAGTGAGGTTTATACCCAGTTTCCTAAAAGTGCCCTCATCAACCTGAGACAGGATTACTGTTGAGTGCACCTCGCAGCCCTTCAGCTTTGAAAGTTGCTTCATTGCAAGGGATGCAACCGGGTCTGTTGCGGCACAGATTGACAGTGCAACCAAAAGCTCATCCGTATGAAGCCTGGGGTTGTTGTTGCCAAGGTGCTTTATCTTTAGATCCTGGACCGGTTCAATAACATTTGGTGATATCAGGTGGACACTGTCCTCTATCCCTCCAAGGTATTTAAGGGCATTTAGTAGCATAGCAGATGAAGCACCTAAGAGACCAGATGTTTTTCCTGTAACAACCTGTCCATCACTAAGTTCAATGGCTGCAGCGGGTGCTCCAGTCTCCTCAGCCTTATCAAGGGCGGGCTTAATACATTTGC
>CAZIVK010000363.1:0-2115 GCA_964542515.1 uncultured Oscillospiraceae bacterium
TTCCCTTTGTGTAGGGGTATTATAAATTTCTGCTTTTGGCACTCATATCAATATTTTGAAAGGAAAGTCGAGTTTGTCTACTCGACGAATGTTATGAAAAGAGGATGTTTACTTTTAGTAGTAGTAATTCTATTTTGTACAATACTCTTTGGGCTTACTGCTTGTGAAGACGAAGTGGTTGTGACCCCGGAACCTTTTACTTTCACTGAGGAAAATATGCCCGTAATTGACGGATCTACTGCTAATATTCCCTTGATTACTGCAGTTGAATCTGTACTGTTAGGTAAACCTCGTGCAGATGAACTCACAGTGTCAGGAACAGATAACGCATACACAAACCTAATTGACGGATCTGTTGACATATTGTTGGTATATGCTCCTGCTGAGTCTTCTATTGAATATGCTGAGGCGAGAAACGTTGAGTTGGAGATGGCTCCAATTGGGAAGGATGCGTTGGTCTTCCTGATTAACAAGGCAAACTCTGTTAACTACTTAACCTCTGAACAAATTGTAGGAATATACTCCGGGGAAGTGAATAACTGGAAGGAAGTGGGAGGCGATGATGCAGAAATTAAGGCATATCAACGGCCTCTGCGTTCCGGTAGTCAGACCATGATGAATAAGCTTGTTATGAAAGATATAGCAATGGCTGAAACGGAAAAGGAATTTATCATAGGCGATATGGCTGGATTGGTAGAGGCTGTTGCAGCCTATAACAACGCAGAATACGCAATAGGGTATAATGTATACTTTTATATGACCAGTATGAAGATGGATGATAATATCAGCCTTTTGGCTGTAGATGGTATTAAACCAACAAATGAGTCGATCTCCGCGGGGGAATACCCATTCGTAAATGATTTTTATGCGGTAATTCGAGGCAATTCTTCTGAAGGAAGCCCTGAAAGGATACTATTTGATTGGATTCAGTCTGACGAAGGGCAAGAACTTGTAGAACATGAGGGGTATGTGGCACAGTGAGTGGTTCAATTGTACTACTGCCCTGCAAACCTCATAAGGATGATGGCAACTTCGGAGCGGGTAGCAACACCCTTGGGATCTAGGACTTTTCCACTCTTACCGGTTATAATGCCGTTCTTAACAGCCCAGGTCATAGCGGCCGCAGCGTAGTCGGAGATACTGTCAGTATCTATAAAAGGAAGAAGCTCTGTGCCATCTACCGGACTAATGTCTTGGCCAATTAGCACTGCATATCGGCATAGTATTGTAGCTAGTTGCTCGCGCGTGATACTGTCAGCAACACCGAAATTAGATGCACTGAGTCCCTCCACAAGTTTATTTTCTGCAGCCCAAATAATAGCGTTGGTGTACCACATATCTCTAGCTACATCATTAACCCACTCTCCCTCGGCAAATATGAGTTCAAAGACATGGCCTGCAAACTCACCTTCATCTGCGCTGAGAAGATCTAAGGTGGTGTAGGTGGTTTTAGGGTTTAGGTCTAGATCACTTGGGATGGGTTTTAAGACCTCATGTTCAGGCTCTATGTATAGGACTCCTTTTACAGAGTCAGTGCTCCAAGCTACGCCGTCAATAGTGTATACGCAACGGAAGTCGTAGGCATCATAGTCTTCTGTGTCAGCTATGAAGTCCTTACTTGTAGCTCCGTTAACAACCTCCCAGTAGCCCTGGGACAGTATGTACCACTGGTAAGAAGCTGCGTCTACGTTCACTGAGAGCGTGATGCTACCATCTGTTTCCTCTTTGGTTGTTTTGATTGAGGAGGGTAAATCTGCCCGGAGCGGATCGGAAACTTTTCCAACAGGCTGGTACTTAGCGATTGGTAGTGGATTTTCAACCTGAATAACTATGTCATTCCCGCCGGCCGCGTTGGCATATGTCTTTATGTTCTCCTCAATTTCAGCCACTGCGGGGACATAAGTAATGTAGGCCGTTGCTCTGCCCTTTGTTCCGCCTAAGCGGTAGACGGACAGTTTCTGTGTACTGCCACCCTCATTTGCGCTGACGCTGCTGAGAGCAAAGGCAAACGCACCATAAGGGAATGCAGAGAAGAGAAGCGCGAGTGATAGAAAGATGCTGAGGCTTTTAATAAGGTGTCTTTATTGATTATTAACTGACCTGTTCCATCTGTAC
>CAZIVK010000364.1:0-2110 GCA_964542515.1 uncultured Oscillospiraceae bacterium
AGTCTGGGCCAGGTCGCAAGCCAGACTATGCAGGCTATGGCTGCCACCGGAGAGCCTGTCTCCATGCCCATTTTAAGACCACTAGTGGGCTTGGATAAGGAGGAGATTGTAACTGTTGCAAGGAAAATTGATACCTTTGAAACCTCGGTACTCCCATATGAGGACTGTTGTACTGTGTTTACACCTAAGCGTCCAAAAACTAAACCAAAACTTGCCGATATAGCCAAAATAGAGCTGGACACAGATTTCAGTGTTCTTGAGGATGAGGCAGTTGCTAACAGTGAGAGGTTGGTTATAACACATGAGTAAAACTGCAGAAATATTATCTGTAGGCACGGAACTATTGCTTGGCAATATTGCAAATACTGATGCGCAGTTTATATCCCAGGAGCTGTCAACGCTCGGAGTCAATGTGTTTTATCACTCTGTGGTGGGAGACAACTACAGGCGTATTGTTGGTGCACTTGAACTTGCTAAAAGCAGGGCTGATATAGTTATTACCACCGGTGGGCTCGGTCCCACATATGATGATATAACTAAGGAGGCTGTGGCTGAGAGCTTTGGACGCAAACTTGTTTTGCACGAACCCAGTCTACAGAAGATCAGGTCATATTTCGATAGGTCCGGATCTGTCCTAACGCCCAATAATGAACGGCAAGCAATGTTGCCTGAGGGTTGCACTGTTCTAGAAAACGACTGGGGCACAGCTCCCGGTTGTGCAGTTGAGTTTGATGGAAAACACGTTATTATGCTACCCGGACCGCCGCGGGAGTGCCAAAATATGTTTACCCACCGTGTAAAACCTTACTTGCAGAAATTTGCAGACGCCGTAATGGTCTCTCGCAATATCCGTATATTCGGCAAAGGTGAGAGCGCTGTTGAGGCCGAGCTCCACGACATGATGGAAAACATGACAAACCCAACTGTGGCGCCCTATGCCAAGGAGGGGGAGGTCATGCTCCGTGTCACTGCCAAAGCGGATTCCGCTGATGCCGCATTTTCAATGACTGAGCCCGTGGTGTCGGATATCCTTAAGCGGCTTGGGGACATGGTGTACGGAGTGGATGTTGAAAGCCTTGAGGAGGCAGTGTACAATCTGTTACTTGAGAGAGGTTTAACTCTTTCTACAGCTGAATCCTGCACAGGGGGGATGGTATCCGCCCGCCTTACCAACATACCAGGAATTTCAGAGGTTTATAAGGGATCGGTTGTAGCCTATTCCAACGATGTAAAATCCAAGGTTTTGGGAGTTCCTGCAGAACTTATTGACAAACACGGCGCAGTAAGTGAGCAGGTTGCGCTGATCATGGCACAGAATGTCAGGAAAATATTGAAAACAGATATAGGGGTTTCGGTCACCGGTGTGGCCGGGCCTGCAGCAAGTGAAAATAAACCCGTTGGGTATGTGTGGTTTGCGGTTGCCACAGATCAGGGCTCTTCCGCTTTTTCAGCTCAGTACGGTTCTGGAAGAAGTCGGGTAAGAACAATGTCGGTAAACCGTGCTTTGGACTTGGTTCGTAGACAATTATTGAATATTTGAGGATTCCACGGAGGATAATCATTGAAATCTTTTGTTACAGATAAAGAAATGGAGTTTCAGCGCTCCTGCACAGCAAGGGTTGCGGCCCTTCACCATGGTGACACAGCGCGTGTATTGACATACGGGTGTCAACAAAATGAGGCGGATTCGGAGAGGATGCGCGGCATGCTCTCTGAAATGGGCTATATGCTCACAGACTCTGAAAGTGCAGATGTACTCGTAATTAATACCTGTGCAGTACGTGAGAACGCGGAAAAAAGAGTATTCGGGGCTATGGGACGCCTTGTACATACAAAGCGCCAAAATCCCACTCAAATCATAATCCTTGCGGGCTGTATGGCCGGCGAGGAAAAAGTGCGCGAGAAAATTCAAAAGAGCTACAGACATGTGGATGCTCTTCTGGATACGACGTCGTTTTGGAGACTGCCCGAAGTTATACTCAGCATTAAGGAGGGCGGGGGACAATACGAATACATTGGAGAACCTGACAGCCGGATTGCTGAAGGTATGCCTGTTGAGAGGCAGGTTAAGCACAAGGCCTGGGTGTCTGTAATGTACGGTTGTAACAAC
>CAZIVK010000365.1:0-2110 GCA_964542515.1 uncultured Oscillospiraceae bacterium
CTGTCATTCCATTGAGCAAGCCCCAAAGACAGGCCCTTGGCATCCGAATCATACGCCATCCTTCCATCTACATTTTCGTAGTTTTCAGACACTATGACCGGCTTATGTTTTAAAGATGTTGGTATCTTCATTTATTATCCTCCTACAATTACTAAATTACTGAATTAGTAAATAACTAAATTACTAACTTAGTATACTCCACTTTGCCACAGATGTCAACCCACAAAAAACTCCCCCGGATTACCTCTTTTAGAAGGATCCGAGGAAGCAGTATAGCTTTATTAGCTAAAATTATAGTTGGTTACAATAGTTTCCCTGTTTTTGGATACATCATTGAAGTACTCATAGAAGGAAAGCCCAAGGAAACTACCGGTTACATTGTATACATTAGTAAATCCTAGGTTCTGCAGCGCCATAACAGCGTTGTAGCTCCTTTGGCCTGTGCGGCAGTGCAGGTATACAGGTTTATCCTTTGGAATTTCCTCAAGCCTGCTGCGCAATTGGCTGAGTGGGATGTTTTTGGCACCTTTGATGTGACCTGAGCTATACTCGGATTCCTCTCGGACGTCCACAATCATACTGCAGCTCTCAACAAGCTCCCTCACTTTATCTACGGAAACTTGCTTATACTCCTTATTAAGGAGATTTGATGCCACATAACCTGCATAGTTCACAATATCCTTAGCGGTAGAAAATGGCGGTGCATAACAGTGTTCAAGATCCTTAAGATCCTCAACGGTACCGTTAAACTTAATAACCGCAGCAATAACATCTATTCGTTTGGTCACATCTCCCTTACCAATAGCTTGAGCACCCAACACCCTTCCGGTTGGCACCTCGTAGAGAAGCTTAAAGTGCATAGGTTCTGCGTCCGGCATGATTCCCACTTTATCAGACAAAATGGTATATGTTATTCCGTAATCCACCTTCAAGCTCAATGCCCTAATGAATCCTTCACTCAGTCCAGTTGATGCTCCGTTGTAATCAAAAACCTTAATGGCTGAGGAGCCTATATAGCCCCTATTGTCCGACCGCCTGTTATTTATATGATCCGCAACAATCCTTGCCTGTTTCAATGCCGGCCCCGCAAGTGAAAGCTTCATGGGCATATGCGTAAGGGCGTTATACACCTCAATTGCATCTCCAACGGCGTAGATACTGGGGTCACTTGTCATGTAATTTTTATCAACTTTAATAGCACCTGTTACACCCAACTCAAGCCCAGCTTCCTTAGCGAGCTTTACTTCAGGCGATACCCCAATTGCCATAACCACAGAGTGCACATCAATTTCTTTTCCGGAGGAGAGTACAACTTTATTCTCACCAAAACTTACAACTGTCTCCCCTACAATAAGGTCTATACCCTTGTCATAGATCTCCTTTTGAAGTATCTGCACCATGTCATAATCAAATATCCTGAGTATCTGGTCTGTCCCCTCAATCAAGGTAACATTATGTCCCGCCAAGCGCAAGTTTTCCGCAACCTCAATTCCAATAAACCCGCCACCAATGACGGCGATCTGTCCACCTTCAGCGCCCTTTACGGAACGGTTTAATCTATCTATATCAACAACATTTCTTACAGTATATACTTTTACCTTATCAATTCCTGGAATCCTTGGAACTATAGGCGATGCACCTGGAGATAAAACCAGCTTGTCATACGACTCAGTATACGTCTTATCCGAAACGAGATCCCTAACGGTAACTGTTCTATATGTCCTGTCAATGGACACAACTTCAGTATTTACACGAGCATCAATATTGTAGCGCTCAAGAAATGTCTCTGGATCAGACAACACAAGGTCATCCGCCTCCTCAACTATACCACTTAAATGATACGGCAGCGAACAGTTTGAAAACGACACATGAGGCCCCTTCTCAAACATCATTATGTGGTCATCCTCACTATGTCTACGCAAACGTGCTGCTGCACTGGCGCCTCCTGCCACTCCACCTACTATAACTACCCTCTTGGCCATAGATAAATCCTCCTTAAAACATAAATATTCTTATTAGTATAATACCAGTTCAGACCAATAGTCTCTGTAACTATGTCACGCTTATGTGGCATTTTTTTTGCGCCTGATATATTTGTTTCCACTTGCTT
>CAZIVK010000366.1:0-2095 GCA_964542515.1 uncultured Oscillospiraceae bacterium
AAGAAATCCTCGCTACATACTGTATCAAATACAAGGCCGCTCCCTCTCACTCCAGGTTCAAGGAGCAGATGTACCTCGGCATAGTGGCGCAATGGTTCATAGTGGCCCGCACCTATCACAGGGGACATTATTGTCTCCTTATACGCTATATTACCAGCCCCAAACTCCACTTGCATGCCGAAGCGGTCTGAAATAAGGCGCCTTAAGATCTCCAGTTGTATTTCACCCATAAGCCGGATATGGATCTCCTTGAGTTGCTCGTTCCAGACGAGGTGAAGTTGAGGATCCTCCTCCTCAAGGACTTTTAGCTTCTGTAGCGACTCATATACATTATATTCAGGTGGTAAAATAACCTTATAAGTTAGGACTGGGGTGAGTATTGGACGTGCGGACTCATAATCAGAGCCAAGTCCTTCCCCTGGATAGGTCCTGCTTAGTCCCGTCACTGCACAAACCGTTCCGGCAGTCACCTCAGATACTAAATCAAATTTGGTGCCCGAGTATATGCGGATCTGATCCACCTTCTCCTCCCAAATCATAGCTTCAGCGGCTGTTGCACTGCGGTTTGTAAGGGCGGTTTTTACTTTTAAACTGGCGCCGGTTATTTTCATATGGGTGAGCCTGTTCCCCTGAGAATCTCTAGATATTTTGTAGACTCTTGCCCCAAACTTATCCGAATATGAAGGCAGGATTGTATACCTGTCAATAAGATCCAACAGCTCCTCCACCCCTTGAAGTTTAAGTGCGGAGCCAAACAGACAGGGAAATATCTTGCGCTCTGACACGGCGCGCGCAATGTCAGCGTGGTCCATACCCCCACGATGCAGAAACTGCTCTAGCAGAACATCGTCGCTCAAGGCGATCTGTTCTGCTGTTTTGTCATTATGAGTGCTAAAATCAATACAGGCTGTGCTCAATCTCCCGTTAATCTCTTCCATCAGAGCGGCATGGTCTGTACCACTTATGTCCATCTTATTTACAAAAATAAAGGTCGGTATCCTATAGCTTCTTAGAAGTCTCCAGAGCGTCTCTGTATGGCCCTGTATACCGTCAGAACCGCTTATCAAAAGTATGGCATAGTCCAACACACGGAGAGTGCGCTCCATTTCAGTAGAGAAGTCCACGTGCCCGGGCGTGTCAACTAGCGTTATATCTGTAGTATTGTACTTGAATTCGGCCTGTTTTGAGAAAATAGTGATTCCTCTTTCACGCTCCTGGGTATCTGTATCCAAAAATGCATTGCGGTGGTCCACTCTGCCAATCTTCTTAATCCTGCCGCTTAAATACAGCATGTCCTCCGAGAGGGTTGTTTTCCCTGCGTCGACATGCGCCACAATCCCAATTACTATTTTTTTCATCTAAAACTCGCTGTATACAAATGAAACCTCAGAGGTCCTGGCAAAAAGATAGGTGAGCAGAAGTGCTGCAGATATCACTAGATAGAGCGCTATTCTCAAGCCGGCTATCCGGAAGCATGCTGTTTTAATTTTGGTGATAGTATCTGTCAATCGCTTTATCAACTTCAAGCCACCCCTTCCACCCAAGATGCATTACATCGCACAGGTAATATTCATCATACTCAGAACTTGTTAAGTCCAGCATCTGTACGTTTTCATATCTGCCCACTATTTCACGAACATTTGAGTAGTAGGCTGCGCGGTTCTCCTCACTAAAACCTGTGTGGTCGCTCCAGCTACCATGTAGCGGTACATGTACAAAGAGCGGCTCTATGCCTTTAAGCTTACAGATTTCAAGAAGAACTTCAAGGTCCCCGTACTCCTTTGACTCGGTATAACTTAAGGTGCTCTCCATACCCTTCTGTTGGTCGTGTTTGCGGCCGACGTAGGTGGTATAGTAGTCGTTTAACATGCCGTAGCTATTGTTTGTGGTCATTGCCTCTGCGTCAAGGATGGCCTTATCAAGCTCAGCTTCCCAGTCTATGGTTTCATTACCGGTGGGCTTAACGGGTTCAGCTTCTACCGACTCTATAAGCTTTTTAGAGGCCACTAGGTCCTTAAGGTGTTGTAGTCTATTTGTAAAGAGAAAAAACGGTTTTAGCGTATAGTTCAAAATACCTGAGTTTGCCGGACCGGAG
>CAZIVK010000367.1:0-2088 GCA_964542515.1 uncultured Oscillospiraceae bacterium
ACCAAGGAGGCATCCAACACCTTCCACATAATGAGTGGACTTACCGCATCGCGCATGGAGGGTGTTGCTCTAGGCAGTCAGGGCTATGACTTCAGCGTCCTATGGGATTCAGCCCCGGACAATATGGGTCTCATTTACCTCAGCAGCTACACATCTCCGGATAACTTCACAGCCCTGCGGGAGGCCGAGTTCCCGGAAAAACTGGTGCAGCGCATTGAAAAGGCTCAGGACCAAGGTACCATTGAGATGCTCTATGTAATTCCCGACATGCCCACAGAGGTAGACGGACAAAAACGCTGGGCGTGGCTCGAAATAAACTCGGAAACCTACGAGACTATAGCTGTCCTAGACACAGGAGAAAAAGGAGGCTTTACTGAATTTATTCTGCTCACACCCCAACAGCCCGAGGGCAAAAGCTTTGCAGAGTACGGTGTAGGCGTGTTAGCAGGTGTAGACACGGGACTTTGGTCAATGGGCGCCGCCACACTTATAACTGCAGATTATGATGAAGCCATTGCACTGGCTGCAGTCTACGCATCACAAGTCTCAGAGAACGTACACAACTTCTTTGACATGGTTGACGCCGCCAAGAGTGCTAAGGAACTGGCCCCCGGTGGTTTGAGTTGGAAAAAAGGCAGAACCGATGCCACAATCATTATTGAAAAAACTAAGGAAGGCGGGGCTATTAAGAGAACCCTCCCCGGAAAGGACTTCATCAACATCGAGGTAAATGTAGAATTCTTAGGCATCGTAGATGGCTTCGATGATGGACTGCAATTCTATTTTGCATCAATATCTAACTAATGAAAGGTGGAACTACTATGGCATTCTTTGATAAACTGAAAGACAAAACAGGCGACATGGTGGAAATTACAAAGCTGAACATAAAAATCAACGACGAGAAAAGCAAAATTACATCCGGCAAAGCGGCACTAGCAGAGCACTTCTGGTCCAAGTTTGAGTCAGGCGACCAACTCGACCCAAAAGCTACAGAAATTTGCACCGGGATAAAGGCCGCTAACGACGCAATAGCAGCCATAAGCCAGGAAATCACCAACATAAAGTTAGGCACATCCGTTTAACACTTTTAAACACGGGGACGTGTACCTTGTTCAATGATCAAGGTACACGTCCCTTTTGTTAGACCGATGCCAGGATTATAAGGGCCTCTCTCCTGGTGTAAGAGCTTCTCAGGGGCACGGTAGAAGCGGAGTGGCCTGAGATCTCCAGCAATTTGCGGAAGGTCTCACCGTTGACGGGAGAGGAGTGTTTAAAGCGCAACCCCTGCTTTGCAGCCCAGGCCAAGACTGTGGAATAGGGATGGGAGAGCGGAAAACCGTCTATATCCCTTTTCCCTTCCATACGGAGTAGCACGCGCTGTTTTCTAATGTCAGCAGGACACAGTGCCATACACAGTTCACCAAAGGAAAAAATACCGTCGGGACGGAGCGTGTTGTTCTTATAGCCTATGACGACACCGGCGCTGTCCAGTGCCAGGGCTGAGGAAAAGCAGTCATCCTCCGGATCCAGATCCTCAAAGGGGGACATAGACAACAGATCACCCACCGAGCAGACCCGGTATCCATACTCTTTAAGGAGTTTCAACTGCAGGGGAAGAGCAGCTGCTATAGGGGTGAAGAGACTCATGTTACAGCCGTCCTTTTGAAAGATGATCTGTCCGTTCAGTGTATTGGGATCTGCCTGCAGAGCACGGCGCATAGGCTCAACCATGCCCTCCACATCCTCTTCAAACGTGCCTTTCTGAGGCATCCACCCCTTACCATCAAAGGAGGCGGCCATATAATTATATTCCATTAGCTCATATATGTCATATGAATTGAGGCCTCCGGAGATGTTGTCGATATAGTGGGGTGGGCGTGACAACTTCAGCTGATAGCTATAGTTGTCAGCAAGAAGAGTGTGCAGGCGTGTGAGATCCTCCAGAACCTCGTTAGGGCCTTTTAGAGGTATACGCTTGTTGTAGACTCCGCTTTTCCCAAAAATGAGGTGGCGATAGCCGTGATTTGCCAATTCAAAGCCCTTGTCTAGCAGATACTTTATCAGTTCCGGGCAGTTTTTTGCACCGGC
>CAZIVK010000368.1:0-2074 GCA_964542515.1 uncultured Oscillospiraceae bacterium
AACCAATATAACGGTTTTCATCAAGGCTGCGGAACCAGAGCATGTGAGACACAAATGGGCAAAAAGGAACTGCCTCCAGTATTACGCTCTTGTCGGTTTGTTCGCTTCTGCCTTCTATACTGTTTAGCTTTGTCGCTGGCACTATCGCTGACCGTTGGGACAAAAAACGCACCATGCTTGTAACGGACGCATTTGCAGCACTTGGGACAACAACTGTCTTAGTTCTGTATTTAACATCCGCCCTGCAAATATGGCATCTGTATATCATCAATTTTATACTTAGCTTCATGAACGCTTTTCAAAACCCGGCAACGTATGTGGCCACAAGTTTGCTTGTTCCGAAAGAGCAATATGTCCGGGTCAGCGGGCTGCAAGCATTTTCTGGTTCTATCGTAACCATATTGGCTCCTGCACTTGGTAGCATGGTGCTTGCGTTCGGCGGATTGAAAACCGTTTTAATAATCGACCTTGTTACCTTTTCAATTGCTTTCTCAATACTGCTGCTGTTTATTAAAATCCCAGCTATAAAGAGAAATGCAGAGGAGGTAAAAGAATCTTTTCTGAAAAACTGTATGGCTGGTATCCGTTTTCTGAAAGAGCATGCGGCACTTTTGCGCATCATCCTGTTCTTTGCCTTTATTAACTTTATTGCAAAGATGGGTGGTTATGGGATGATGCCTGCGCTGATATTAAGCCGAACGGGTAACAACCAAGTCGCGCTCGGCATGGTAGAGGCAGCCGTGGGTATCGGTACGCTTATCGGAAGCATTCTTGTTACACTGATGAAGCCCGCAAAAAGCCGGGTAAGCATTATCTTTTTTTCCTGCGGAATCTCTTTTCTATTGGGTGACGTAGGGCAAAGCCTGACGCACACTTTGCCGCTTTGGGTTGTTGCGGCCTTTGCCTCCAATGTGCCGATGGCATTTTTAAACGCTAATCTGACCGCCGTTATGCGCACCAACGTACCTATTGAAATGCAAGGGCGTGTTTTTTCGGCAAGGGACACCATTCAGTACAGCACTATTCCCGTTGGTCTGTTTTTGGGAGGTGTACTAGCGGACCACGTTTTTGAGCCATTTATGACGGCCGCATCGCCAATGCAAAACGTATTGTCCCTGTTTTTCGGTACGGGCAAAGGGTCAGGCATAGCCATTATGTTCTTTATTGTGGGCATAATCGGATTTGTGACGAGCTTCTTAAGCCTGAATAACCCGCTATATAAGGTGCTGGACAAAAATCAGTAGAATATCTCCCAGAGCAAGATGGCAAGGACATATGTGCTCTGAACACTCGGACCATATCACAATAAACCCTGTAACTTTAAAGGTTACAGGGTTTATTCATGTGCAAAAATTGTGACTGCTCCGTTGATTAACAGATATAGGGCAACTGCTACTGAGCCTGCAATGTCCATAAAATAGGCGGCAGTAGAGCCGGGAGAAACTGCAACAACTATTAGTGCTGTTGCAACGCAGGTGTCAACCACTGCCTTTGCACTGTACAGCCTACTTTGTGCAGCAAGAACTGAGTTGGAATTTGCTTTGTTTAGCTTGCGGTAGCGGATCCAAAACCATGTGTTTGTTGTGACGCCCAGAATGGCTATTACAAGTCCCGGGATTACATTGCCCTTTTCCTCTGAGGGGTAAAAGACCGCCACCAAAAGCATTGCTATGCCACTCAGGCACATAGCTGCACCAACAAAATTGTTTGCAAGCCGCTCAAGTTTTTGACGGCGATCATCATCAACCTCCGTGCCCTTATGGGTTACGCGGTATACCCACCAGGATACAATTATTGCAATAAGTTCCGCTGACCTGCGGATAAAGTCCGCCAGCTGTGTGGATGACCTTCCCAAAAAAAGACCAATTCCAACAACTATGGGCCCGGGAGAGCTCAGAACAACTGAGGCAAGAAGCGTCCGTTCACCTGATTTGTTTTTCATGGCTACGCTCCCCACAGATACAATAGTGGTAAGAGCACAGCTGCAGCAGCAAATGGACAGGTAATTGTATCCATACCATTGCGGGTATATAGCTCAACAACGGAGCTGGCAGCTGCTGTCACAACCGCTATA
>CAZIVK010000369.1:0-2056 GCA_964542515.1 uncultured Oscillospiraceae bacterium
CTATATTGTTTAATTACAACTTGAATGAGTTTGATGTACAGATCTCATCTTCTGAGGATGAGCCCACAAAAATGCTACCAACCATTGATGGCAGTAGGGAAGTCAATCATGTCTCGGACAGCAAGAGGGAGAGAACTATGACAAAAAGCAAACCCAGGCAGGGGCGCTCCTTTGCAATGTTGATTGCGGTTTTAGCTGTTCTGATTTTTGTAGGAGGACTTTTCTACTTCCTTTGGAATATTGTAAAACCCATTCTTTATCCCGAATCCAACACTATAACAGTGCCTGGATTTGAGGGTGAAATGTATGATGATATTATTGCGGACCCAGAATACAAAGATATGTTTGTATTTGAAAAGTCTGAGGAAGTAATATACGATGAAAATCTGCCCGGAACTGTAGTTTATCAGAGACCTGCTGAAGGAAGAAAAGTAAATCCAGGAGACACTATAACATTGACAGTAAGCCTTGGTATCAAATCAGCCATGCTTTCAGATTATGAAAATATGGAGCTGAGAAGTGTAGAGGTTGATCTCAGTAAAAACAATGTCGCTATCGGTGAGACTATATATGAAAACAGTGATGAAGTTCTAAAGGACAGGATAATTCGAACCGACCCTGAGGCTGGAAGCAGCTTAGTTGAGGGTCAAACCGTCAACCTATACGTAAGCTTAGGCCCAAATGTTGTGAAAGTAAAGATGCTCGACCTCATCGGCAGAACTGAGGAGGAGGCAAAGCTTGCACTGAAAAATGCAAAGCTCACATTTGAAGGAACCACAATGGTTGAGAGCTCTACAGAAGCGGGTCTGGTAGTTTGGCAGAGCGTCCAACCTCAGATGGAGATAGATGAAGGAACAGCAATCAAGATCCAAGTGAGCCTTGGACCACCAGCAACTATAGAACCGTCGCAAACACCCACACCAACACCCACCCCTACTGTAAGTGAAGAACCAGCTGTAGTAACAAAAATGCTGCCAATAAAACTTAGGTCAAACAATAGCACAGTAAGGGTTACAGTACAGGTAAACGGAACTACCGTTTATGATGAAGTGGTTGAAACAGCCCTCGATAAGATCACAGTTCCTATAACCGGAACCGGAAGAGTCTGGGTTGACATCTGGCTAGATGAGGAACACAGTGGTGCAAACGAGTTGGTACTGACAGATTGAGTGATGAATGACTGAACAAGGAAAGATATTCAAGGGAATAGGTGGGTTCTACTACGTAGTAACCACTTCAGGGACAATTGAGTGCCGCGCACGCGGTAGGTTTAGGAGTGACAAGATATCTCCCTTGGTGGGGGACAATGTTGTCATAGAGCACACTGCCAATGGCAAGGGATATATAACTGAAATCATTGACAGAAAAAATTCATTTGTCAGGCCACCAATTTCAAATCTGGACATGCTTGTTATAGTTGCCTCTGCTGCTCCTCCGGTTACAGACATGTTTCTTATTGACGTTATGACCTCCTTTGCCTTGAACAAGGACATAGAGCCGCTCATACTGATCAATAAGAGTGACCTTGACAGCGGTACAGAGTTTATTGAGAACTATAAAAATTGCGGTATACAGGTAATCGTGACGAGCGCAGAAACACGTGAAGGGCGCGCCGAGCTTTTGGAGGCACTTAAAGGGCATATTTCCGCATTCTCAGGAAACTCAGGAGTTGGGAAGTCCAGTGTCCTAAACATGGTTGACCACAGACTTGGAATCAAAACCGGTGAAATAAATGAGAAAATTGGTCGGGGACGCCATACCACCAGGCATGTTGAGCTTTTTGAACTGGAAAATGGCGCAATAGTAGCTGACACCCCCGGGTTCTCCTCTTTTGAAACCACTGATCAGGACATGGTTAAAATGGAGGACCTTCAGTATACTTTCCGTGAATTTGAGCCATATTTAGGGCTCTGCAGGTTTACAGGCTGCTCCCACGTCAAGGACAAGGACTGTGCTGTAAGACTCGCAGTAGATGAAGGAAAGATCTCCCGCAACAGGTATGACAGTTATGTCAGGATGTATAAGCCCGCTTCAAAATATAAAGAGTGGGAACATA
>CAZIVK010000370.1:0-2053 GCA_964542515.1 uncultured Oscillospiraceae bacterium
ATAACGTCAAAAGTTGGCAAGGCTTCTAGGGGGAAATTGACCTCCCCTTGAACCCGGTATTTTTTCCAGCCCATTCTTTCATAGATCTCATCCACCACACTGGGGCAGGTTACGGCAAGGAGTGCAATCATTTTTTCACATACATACAGAAGCATTTCTCCATTTGTGTTCTGTAGTAGCGTGATAATTGCTTGCCAATCCCCACGGTAGCGATTCTTTATTTTAGAATCAATTTTAGACAGTCTTTCTGCAATGCGGCTGGCAATAGAATCTATAAGTTTTTGTTCCTCAGGAAGGAAAACCACATCTGCATCTGAAAAAACATGCTTTGGGTACATAGCTTTAATTGACCCGCGGGATGCACCATCCACGGTTATTTCAGACTGTAAAGTATACCCGTTCTCTATGGCAGATTTTACTGCATACATCGTTCCATCAATTACAATGGAAACAGAGCAGTTCTCATAGTCCCTGAAGCCTACGGGTGTTACTTCCGTTACTCTTAATAGACCATCTGCAAGACAGGGGTCGGCGAGAGCTTCTTCTACCAAATAAAAACATTCAAGTTCCTTGGCTCTTTCCACCAAGACATCCTTATTCTGATCTCTAAAGCGTTTCAATTGTCATTACCCCCCTAAAATTGATTGCCCTGTAAAAAAAGGGATGTCTAAAAGACATCCCTCGTAATCATCACACCCAGCCGCGTAGTTTTACCGCTTCTGCAACGCGATTGATTGCAATAACATATGCTGCGTCGCGCATATAGATGTCTTTTTCTACAGCAAGGCTATGTACCGCATGATAAGCACTGGTCATTTTTGCGTCTAACTTCTCTAAAACTTCTTCTTTAGGCCAGAAGTAGTTCATATTACACTGAATTTGCTCAAAGTAGCTGCAGGTAACACCACCGGCATTACATAGGAAGTCCGGAACAAGGTAAATATTCCTTGCTTTAATCAACTCATCTGCGTCAGGTGTTGTAGGGCCGTTAGCTCCCTCACATAAAACCTTTACCTGTTTACTGACTTTACTAAAAGCATCCGGTGTAATTTGATTTTCTAACGCGCAAGGTAGGAGAATATCCACATCCTGAGCAATCCATTCATCACCGGGTAGAAGCTCACATCCAAGCTCTACAGCCTTTTCTTTATCAATAGTTCCATAGGAGTCCTTGATGCTGGCAAGCTTATCAATATCAAGTCCCTGGAGGTTACGGAAGGTATAGGACTTTTTATCCTTATTGTCCCAACAGGATACCGCTACAATCTTGCCACCCAAGCTTGTGTAAAGCCGTGCGGCATACTCCGCCACATTACCAAATCCTTGAATACTACCTGTACTTGTAGTAATGTCAATATTTAGTTCCTTCAGAGCCTCTCTCAATGTGAATATAACACCGTAGCCTGTAGCTTCTGTACGACCTAGGGAACCTCCCATTCCTACCGGTTTGCCGGTAATAGCTCCCGGATAGCGTCCCCCGTGAATTATTTCATATTCATCCATCATCCAAAGCATGTGCTGTCCATTAGTCATTACATCCGGTGCGGGCACATCGGAAACAGGACCCATGTTCCTTGCCATTTGCCTCATGTAACCACGGCAGAGCCTCTCCTGCTCATTTAGTGAAAGGTTGTGTGGGTCACATATAACACCGCCCTTTCCTCCGCCTAGAGGAATATCAACAACTGCGCATTTCCATGTCATCCACAATGAAAGTGCCTTAATAGTATCAACGGTCTCCTGCGGATGGAATCTGATCCCGCCCTTTGCCGGTCCTCTAGCATCATTATGTTGAATACGATAACCATTAAACACCTTCGTAGATCCATCATCCATCTTTACAGGGATTGTGAAATGATATTCACGGCTGGGTTGACGAAGTAATTGGCGGGTAGCCTGATCCAAGTCAAGCTTTTCAGCCACATTGTCAAATTGTAGCTGTGCTGTTTCATACGGATTGTAAGAATTATGTCCCATGTTATCTCCTCGTTATTTTGTCAATCAAGAGCAAAATCTGCCTTGATCGTCAATGATATAACAAATTATAACGTAA
>CAZIVK010000371.1:0-2052 GCA_964542515.1 uncultured Oscillospiraceae bacterium
CTATGGCAAGAGCCACAATGAGAACGGAGCCTAACAGTATTCCTCTCACCTCAGTGCTTACGTCAGCAAAGATGAGTACACTCAAAATGAATCCTAAAAATATTGCCAGTCCACCTATACGTGCTATGGGTACATTATGCATGCGCCTATCATCCTTGGGCACATCCATGGCCCCAATTTTCATGGCCAATATCTTTACAAGTGGCGTTGCAGCAAATGATATGATAAATGCCAAACCAAGGGCCGCAACAATCAGAACTATAAGTCTGTCATCAATTATCATGTCTATAACCCCGCAACAAATCCTATTTTATCTTTAACTTTACTAAGCGTAGTTTGTCCAAGTTCACGTGCCCTGCCGGCTCCCTGTGCACATATCTCATTTAAGAATGCACTGTCACTCATAAGCTGAATAGACTTTTCTCTGATTGGTCTCAGTAGTTCAATGACTGCCTCTGCAACGGCTACCTTAAACTTACCGTAGCCCTGTCCTTCAAACTCCTGTTCTATAGCCTCAAATGACTTGTCGGTAGCTGATGAGTATATGGTCATCAGGTTTGCTATACCCGGTTGATTTTCAGGGTCATACTTCACGGATCCAAGTGAGTCCGTAACCGCTCTTTTAAACTTTTTCAATATTAGTTCAGGTGCGTCCATAATATATACGCTGCCCTGGGGGTCCTCGTCTGATTTTGACATTTTCATGGTGGGGTCGGTGAGACTCATTATCCTTGCGCCCACCTTGGGGATAAATGGTTCCGGCACAATGAATGTATCACCATATATAGAATTAAACCTTCCGGCAATGTCCCGGGTCAGCTCAACATGCTGTTTTTGGTCCTCCCCAACTGGGACAAGATCCGCCTGGTATAGTAAAATATCAGCTGCCATCAGGACGGGGTAGGTGTAGAGACCTGCATTTAGATTTTCCCCACCCTTTTGGGACTTGTCCTTAAACTGGGTCATACGGTTTAGTTCACCAAGCATACTGTAACAACCCAAAATCCAAGACAACTCCGCATGTTGTGGTACATGGCTCTGTAGATAAACAATATTTTCCTTGTAGTCCAACCCTGCTGCAATGTACTGGGCAATCTGCTCCATAGAACGGCGTCTAAAAACTTGAGGATCATTTCTTATTGTAATAGCGTGCATGTCCACAATACAGTATAGACAGCTATACTCCTCCTGAAGTTCAACCCAGTTTTTTATTGCGCCTATATATGACCCCAGGGTAAGATCCCCTGTAGGCTTAATTCCGCTAAAAATACGTTTCTTACTCATCATTTCTCTTCCTTCACATACTCTGAAAGGACTTTTCCAAGCCTTTCTATTCCACAGTCTATCTGATCCAAAGACGGGAGTGAGAAGTTTAGTCTGACACCTCGGGAGATTTTGCTATCATCTACACTGAATGCACTTCCGGGGACACATACTACAGACTCCTCCTTGGCAAGCCTGCAGAACTCCATACCATCATATCCTTCAGGTAGCTCCATCCATACAAAGAGTCCGCCGTCCGGCACATTCCATGTAACTCTGCCGTCAAAGTGCCTCTCCATCTGACTCAGCATCCTGTCCCGCTTGATAGTATACAGGTTCCTACATTCATCTATATGGCTCTCCATCAACCCGGTGCTGATGTAGCGCTCTACAAGTATCTGGAAGAACAGATTTGTATGGACGTCACTTACCTGCTTTGCAACAGTCATCTTAGAAAGAATATCCCTGTGCGCACATACAAAGCCCACCCTTATTCCAGGCGCAATTATTTTAGAAAACGAGCCGCAGAATATGACACGGCCGGTTGTGTCCATGCTCTTAATAGTGGGAACTTCCTCACCGGAGTACCTCAATTCAAAGTATGGACTGTCCTCCAATATTATGACGTCATACTTCTCCGCAAGTTCCAAGAGTCTTTTTCTACGTTCAAGGGACATAGTATATCCACATGGGTTATGGAATGTAGGAATAGTGTAAATCATACGGGCTTTAGGATTATCTATCAGTGCCCTCTCAAGTGCTTCTATGTCCATACCTTCACTGTCGAGC
>CAZIVK010000372.1:0-2039 GCA_964542515.1 uncultured Oscillospiraceae bacterium
TTTGCTAATTATGATGCTGGGGCTTATCTTTCTACGCCCGTTGGTTGTAATGATGGGTGCTAAGGGAAGTGTCATCTCCCATTCAATGGAATATGCCAGGTTTATCCTTCTTTCTGCCGGGTTTATATCGGGCTCATTTGTCCTCAACCAGTGTCTTCGTGCTGAAGGTAGTGCCACCTTCTCAATGATTGGTATGGTCTCCGGCGCTATCCTGAACGTTGCCCTTGACCCCATATTTATTTTTGTGTTTGATTTAGGTGTTGCAGGTGCGGCCATTGCAACCGCTATCTCCAATGTTGTAAGTTTTTGTATACTGCTCTACCCCTTTATAAAGAAGCACAGTCTTCTAACTCTGAGCATAAAGAATTTTGCCCTAAAGAAATCCATACTTGTTGAAATTTCAAAAATGGGATTTCCGACATTGCTGCGCACAGGACTTATGACCGTATCAACTGTTATAACTAATAACTTTGCCGGTGGATTTAGTGAGTCAGCCCTGGCTGCTATATCTGTTGTAAACCGTCTGATGATGTTTATTGGCTCAGCTCTCATTGGTTTTGGGCAAGGTTTCCAACCTGTTGCCGGGTACAACTGGGGGGCAAAGCGGTATGACCGCGTGTGGAAGGCCTTTTGGTTCTGTTCCTACGTAGGTATTATTGGTATGGCTGTCCTCTGCACTGTCATATATATTTTTGCTCCAAATCTGGTTGGTATCTTTACAAAAACGGACCAGTCCATAATAGATATTGGTGCATTCTCAATCCGGTTACAATGCATCGCAATGCCTATACATGCATGGGTCATAGTGGTAAATATGCTGTTCCAGGCCTTGGGACGTGCAGGAAATGCCGCTATCCTGAGTCTCTCCCGTCAAGCAATTTGCTTTATACCGGCTGTTATAGTATTGTCTCTGCTCTTTGGCGTGTGGGGCCTTGCTGCGGCGCAGGCTGTAGCTGATGTTCTATCGCTCTTTATCGCTGTACCCCTGGCTGTTAGGATACTCAAGGAACTCAAAGTGCTCAAAGCGCAGGTTGACACAGGTATAAATACTTAGAACAGGAATACGTATTATGGATACAAATATATCCCTGCCTGAAAACCGTGAATACTCAAAAAACATGGGCCACTTAACCTCTATGCTCAACAAGCGCCATAAGCGCTTTATGGCTGAGCACCTCCGTGAGTACGAGATAAGTGGTCCCATGTATAAATTTCTTTTAGCTCTTAGCCGCCATCCCGGAGCAAGGCAGGATTACTTGGTTGAGCTCTTTTTCATGGATAAGGGCAACGTTGCCAGAATAGCAAAAAAACTGGAAAACTTAGGATATATACGTAGGGAAACAGATCCCGACGACAGACGCCAGTACATGCTCTCACTGACTGAGAGCGGTGAAGCTCTCCTGCCGGTTATCCGGGATCTGCTCCACAAGTGGAGCCAGTTACTTACAAGCGGTTTTACCAATGATGAGATAGCTCTCACACATACACTTGTTGAAAAGATGCTGGAGAACGCACGCAATCACCTTTAACTCTTGTTTTTTAGGAGATCGTTCTTGATGTCCCAAAGCTTCTGAGATAGATCCACGTAGTACCTGTGTGGGTTTTCAAAGCGCTTAACTTCCTCCCAAAGGCCATCTACCTGTTGTGCGCAGTACTCCTTTATACTCTCAATACTGGGGAGCTCATAGACTCGCTCACCATTGATGAAGATTGGAACCAGTAGCTCCTTTGCCTCAAAGTCGGTAACTACCTTTCTTTTCCAGGTTGCAATAGGGTCAAAAATCTCCAAGGGCTGGGTGTCATCTATAACCTCGTCATATACACAGAGCTGGTCCGCAATAGCTTTGCCGGTCTCCTTCTCATAAAGACGATATATTTTTTTGAAATGTGGGTTTGTTATCTTACCCACATTTTCACTTACCTTGATCCTGGGGATTGGGATGCCTTCATCATTTTCAACGGCAGTAAGCTTGTATACACCATCAAAGACCGAGTCACTCTTTGAGGTAATAAGCCTTTCACCCACGCCAAATATGTCA
>CAZIVK010000373.1:0-2035 GCA_964542515.1 uncultured Oscillospiraceae bacterium
CAGGTGTGAGTGTTTCTGTTTTCAGTCCCATTGATTCAAGCTTAACCCTTGCAACTGAGTCATCAATATCCTTAGGTACATCATAGACGTCCGGCACAAGGTCCTTTCCGTGTTTGACGAGGTGCTCAAGGCAGAGTGCTTGAATTGCAAAACTCATGTCCATAATTTCAGCAGGATGTCCATTTCCGGCAGCGAGGTTTACAAGCCTACCATCTCCCAGTAGGTTTAGAACTCTACCGTCCTTCATTCTATATCCTCTGATGTTGGTTTTGCGTTGGAAAACCTCATCAGAAAGGGCTTGGAGATCATTTTTGTCAACCTCAACATCAAAATGCCCTGAGTTGGCTAAGAGTACTCCATCCTTCATTTTTTCAAAGTGAAGCTTTTTTATAACCCGGTTACAACCTGTGGCGCATACAAATATGTCGCCATATGGAGCTGCCTCCTCCATTGTTTTGACCTCATACCCCTCCATGGCTGCTTCAAGCGCCCTGATGGGATTAACCTCAGTAACGGTTACCCTTGCACCCATACCTTTGGCTCTCATGGCTATGCCTCTTCCACACCAACCAAACCCAGCTATAACAACATTTTTTGAAGCGATGATGTTATTAGTCGTGTTCATGATAGCGTCCCATGTGGACTGACCTGTTCCATAGCGGTTGTCAAAAAGATATTTGCACTCCGCGTCATTGACAGATATCATAGGATACTTTAATTTTCCTGCAGCAGAGCGCGCACGCAGACGGTGAATACCGGTTGTGGTCTCCTCACAGCCCCCTATGAGCGATTCTCCATAGTCTGCACAGTCACCGTGAAGGAGCTCAATAAGATCACCGCCGTCATCTATAATAAGGTGGGGTTTAAAAGATAGAGCTAATTTTAGGTGTTCTGTATACTCCTCAGGGGTTGCATTGTGGCGGGCATAAACATTAAAACCTAGAGCTCTGAGGGAATCTGCTACATCATCCTGAGTTGAAAGCGGGTTGCAACCTGTTACACTGACCTCAGCACCTGCACTGCGTAGCACCGTTGCCAGGTTTGCAGTCTTGGCCTCAAGATGAATTGACATTGTTATTCTTATACCGTCAAATGGTTTTTCCTGCAAAAACCTATCTCTCACTGATGAGAGAGCGGGCATATAGGACCGTACCCAATCCAGTTTTTGATCACCGGATAGTAATGATTCATTAAATTTTCTGTCACTCATTCAATTTCCTCCCATTTTTGGAGTATCAATACAGTTATTTTGCCAAGGCAAATCTGCATACAAAGGATTATATCACACCCCTTTTGAAAAGAAAAGATTAATCAACCTCTTTTAAAACAATCTCTTTGACACTCATTGCATATTGTGATATCTTTAATTAATCACCCAAGTATTCTAATGATGTACGGAGGAGAGACATGAGCCAAGATTTAATGCAAATAGCAGCTAGGATTCGTGAGTTGCGGCAGATATTTGAACTGTCAGAGGAGGATGTTGCGGCTGATCTATCCATAGAACCTTCCCAATACCGTAAATACGAAACTTTTGGATCTGACATTCCCATAAGTGTACTGTACCATCTGGCAAACAAATACAACGTGGACTTGACGGAAATTCTGACAGGGCTTTCACCCCGTCTAAATACGTTTAACGTAGTTCCAGCAGGCCAGGGCATAGCTATAGACCGCTATGAGGGATACAACATTCAAAGCCTTGCGCACAGATTTATAAACAAAGTCATGGAGCCAATGCTTGTTACGTTGGAGCCGTCTGATACAGAGCCTGCTCTAGTTACACATGCGGGCCAAGAGTTTAATTATGTGCTTGATGGAAGCATATATTTTCTATTTGAAGAAAAACGCGTTCTTTTAACCCAAGGTGATTGTGTGTACTTTACCCCCACCCACCCCCACGGTCAGATGGCCGCCAGTGGTAAAAAGGCACTCTTCCTTACGGTTATTACAGAGTGAGGGGGTAGCCATGCTAAAAAAATACCTACCAAGAACTGATTTCAGTTCATATGAGGACTTTAAAGAAAACTATAAG
>CAZIVK010000374.1:0-2031 GCA_964542515.1 uncultured Oscillospiraceae bacterium
AATACAGTCTGTGCCGCGGGTACAGGTTCGTTTTTGGACAGACAAGCCGCACGCATGGAAATAGCTATTGAAGATTTGGGTGGCTATGCTCTTAAGTCCAAAAGTCCTGTACGTATTGCAGGACGTTGCGCTGTGTTTGCAGAATCTGACATGATTCACAAGCAGCAGACAGGCCACTGCGTAGAGGACGTTATAGCAGGTCTATGTGAAGCAATGGTCCGCAACTACCTCAACAACCTCGCCAAAGGCAAAAAGATTCATGAGCCGGTGATGTTTCAGGGCGGCGTTGCAGCTAATATAGGTATTGTTGCCGCTTTTGAAAAGGAGCTTGGCGTGAAAATCATAATCCCGCGTTATTATGACGTAATGGGTGCATACGGCGTTGCACTTATAGCCAAAGAGGAGCTTGAGAAGGAAGGAAGAAGCACATCCTTTTGTGGTCTTAAGAGTATTGACTGCAACTTCTCCGCCCATAGCTTTGAATGCGACGGTTGCCCCAATATGTGTGAGGTTATCCGTCTCAGTTCCGACGAAATAATTATTGCACATTGGGGTGACAAATGTGGCAAATACTCGCATTAAACACGGTACCGGGTTCGGTGTTTAATACGTTGACGCCCGCCAACCACTGTGATAAACTCGAAATACGCAATAAGATTGGGGGAGAAGCAGCGGCTATGATGATGCGCATGTATGACCGGTTGAACATGCCGATTGAAGATCTCCACGCATTTTATGCAATAAGCTCCTACAGTCAGATTGATCTAATAGACAGTCTGATGCTCAGGGACGGAAAGGTTATCAACTCTACCCCTGGGAGACCGAGCTATGAAGACATATTGAAGAGGATTCAGACCGGAGCGGAAAAGAACTACTCAGGTTATTATCAAAATCCGAACATTCATTATTATGACAATGCAGATGATACCAACAATGTGGTTTGGTATGAGAATGTGCAGAGCATTCAGGCAAAAATAACGCTCACAAAGATGTTCGGAATAAGCGGCATCTCCCTTTGGCGGCTCAGAACCGTACCTGATTACATGAAAGGATATTGATCGATGGCCTACACTGACTTGAATAGCTATCTCAAGGAGAAGTTTGGAGATAAGGTATATAAGCTTTCAATAGATGGGGGGACAACCTGTCCCAACAGAGACGGTACGCTTGATTGGCGAGGATGTATATTTTGCAGTAGTGGGGGATCTGGAGATTTTGCCGCTTGCGACGGAACAATTACTGAGAGGCTCGACAGAGCTAAGGATAGAGTGTCGTCAAAATGCAAGTCAGGGAAATACATAGCGTACTTTCAGTCATATACAGCTACATATGGTGATGTAGATAAACTAAGAGAGAACTATTTTGAAGCTATAGGCCGTGAAGATATCGTGGCACTATCACTTGCAACCAGGCCTGACTGCCTCTCGGACGATATTTTAGTTTTGCTAAGTGAACTTGTTATGGTGAAACCACTCTTTGTAGAGCTGGGCCTGCAGACAATCCATGATACCACCGCAAACCTGATCAGAAGACACTTCCCCTTGCAAGCATACGATGAAGCAGTAGTAAGATTACATGAAATAGGAGTAAATGTAGTTACTCACGTTATTCTAGGATTGCCAGGAGAGACACGTGAACAGATGCTTCAAACTGTTGCGTACGCCGGCAAATCATCGGACGGAATTAAGCTTCAGTTGCTGCACATATTGGCTGGAACAGAATTAGCACATATGTATTATAAAGGTGAGGTCGATATAATGGGGATGGAAACCTATATTGATTTGTTGGTGGACTGCATTAAAATCCTCCCACCAGACATCGTAATTCACCGCTTGACCGGAGACGGTCCAAAGTCCCTCCTAATAGCTCCAAAGTGGAGCGCAGATAAGAAGCGAGTCCTCAACGCTATAAAGCAACGCATTTAAAACTCGGTGTTAAGACTTATATAAAAAGAAATCTAGAATAAGCAAAATAGGTGTGTCAAGCGTTTTTGAAAATGTCCCGAAAAGATCAAAACATAAACCCTGAAAT
>CAZIVK010000375.1:0-2026 GCA_964542515.1 uncultured Oscillospiraceae bacterium
CTTCACACGTATAGAGGATGTAACAATAGAGCAACTAAAATCTCTCATTGACAGTGCAGCTCAAAAAGATCGGTCCGAGCTGCTTAAAGAGGTTGAACACCTCAGAAGTATAGAGCACATCAACTCCGACGTTGCAAAAAAGCTTTTAGATGGAGGTCCTCCCCAATGCGTCAAATAATATGTCTTTCCACAACCAACTGGTACGGAATCCCAACCCGCAAGCAACAAGTTATGGCCAGGATAAAGAATGCTGAAATCCTATATTTTGACCCTCCTGTCACTATGATTGCCCCCCTCAAGGACAAGGCAGCCTCAGACCGCATATCCATGTACAAGCAGGACGGTCAAAAGCCTACAGATAATATAACTGTGTACGCCATGCCCCCTGTCTTGCCCCTATATAACAAAAACAGGATGATAAACAGGATAAACCAGAGGCGCCTGGCCTCATTTGTCCGCGCAAAAATGAAGGAACACGGTTTTACAAACCCTCTTTTATGGGTATACCACCCCTCCAGCGCGGACATCACAGAGCGCATTCCACATTCGGAACTCATTTATGACTGTGTTGACCGCCATTCAGCATACCCCGGACTTATAACCCCATCAGTTGTCAACCGCATGGAGGCGGACCTAGCAAAACGTTGTGACGTGGTCTTTGCCACCGCCAAAGGCCTCTACGACACACTATCTGAATACAATAGCAATACCTTCCTTATCCCCAACGGTGCAAACTATGAACTGTTCAGCCGTGTTGATGACCCTGAGCTCCCCTTTCCTGATGAGCTCTTTACCATTCAGAAACCCATACTAGGCTTTATTGGTGCCCTCCAGGAATGCATTGACTATAACCTCGTGGCTACAACGGCCTCCAAGCGCCCAGATTGGTCCTTTGTATTTATTGGACCCAAGCTTCCCGGCGTTGACATCTCCTCCATTGAGGGCAAGCCAAACATCCACATCCTAGGTCTCAAGCCCTACAAGGACGTTGTAAACTATCTGGCATGCTTTGATGTCTGTCTCAACCTCTTCCAAACAGGTGACCTGGCCAAGGACGTCAGCCCGCTCAAGTTCTATGAGTACCTGGCAACAGGCAAGCCCATAGTATCAACCCCACAACCGGACCAGGTTATGGACTTTGAAGATGTTATATACATCGCCTCCACACCTGAGGAGTTTGAGAGCAAGTGCGCAGCTGCAATCAAAGAAAAGAGCAATTGGCACGTCACCCGCCGCAGAGAGCTCGGGCAGGCCTGTTCCTGGGACTCAAGGGTAGCCCAGATGATGAAAATCATAAGTGAAAAGTAATAATTCTGCCCCTTTTCATCACCAGTCGTTGTTTATCCCTCCAATCTTTGCAATTTTCACATCTATAAGTTGAATTATCCCTTTCAAAGATATAGAATTGAAATGTATTTTTCAAATCTTGAAAGGATAAGGATGCATGAAAAAAGTTGCTATAGTCATGGGTTCTGATAGTGATCTCGGAGTGATGAACGCCTCCGCTACGCTTCTCAGATCCTTTTCCATTCCTATGGAAATGCGCATTATATCAGCTCACCGCACACCTTCAGCAGCCTCTGAATTTTCAGCTAACGCTGAAATCAATAACATTGGTGTCATAATTGCTGCCGCGGGTAAGGCTGCACATCTCGCAGGAGTTTTGGCCGCCGGAACAACATTACCGGTAATAGGTGTACCTATTAAATCCAGTACCCTTGACGGTCTGGACAGCCTCCTCTCCACCGTGCAAATGCCAAAAGGCATTCCTGTGGCCACCGTGGCTGTTGATGGCGCTGAAAATGCTGCCCTCTTAGCTATACAAATTCTCGCTTTATCTGACCCCGCACTCTCTCAAAAGCTCAAACAGTACAAAAAGGAGATGGCGGAGTCCGTCGGACAAAAGGACAGGGAGCTGCAAGCTCAACTATTTGGAGAAAATAAATGAACCAATATAAATATGTAGATGAATCTTTGGTATCAGATAAACTCGGAGAGGAGTGTGGAGATTTTGGTATCTCCGTTG
>CAZIVK010000376.1:0-2019 GCA_964542515.1 uncultured Oscillospiraceae bacterium
CTCAATTATCCTGCCCCGTTTTAAATGGGCCAGACTGGCTGCCAAATTGGAATACCTAAATCCCATTATTATACCAAGGGCATACTGCGCCTTAGTGTAAACAGGCAGGTGTTTGCCTGAAGCTGCATTTACATATGCATTTGAAAAACCAGACCTTGCTGCTCTAGTGAGGGGAAACGTGCCCCAGATCCTTGGGTTTATTTCAAGCATGCAATATCCGGTTTCTGGCGAGCCCCGGAATTCAACCATGGCTATACCCTGCCACTGGAGCTCACGGAGCAGAGTAACGGCATAGTCCACAAGGGAGCTTTCCCAAACAGCTTGGCAGCTGGTAGATGGACCTCCGTCAATAGGATATTCTCTAAGACGTTTGTGGCAGATTATGCTCACAGGGCGGCTTTCACGGTCAAATACGGCTGACACGCCAAAGCCAGAACCTTTAATGTAGGATTGGATTATTGGCGCATCCTGGCCACCAGCGGCTGCAATCTTGCTCATTTCTTTATAAGCGTGACTGAGCGCCTGACTGTCTCCAACAATTTTGTATCTCTGAGCAGCATGAATACCCAGGGCCTCCCCATTTATATATTTTACTACAACGGGGAATCTTTCCACCGCTTCAGGGGAGACATATTCCTTCGGAACAGGAATTTCCAATTTTTCTGCCAAATGACCGAGCGCCTGCTTGTCACCTGCCAGCTGCAGGGATTGAGGACAGGGTAGAAGAACACCGGGACATGGATATGCCGCTAAAGCCGAGATACTAAGAGCACCAACAGGAAAAATAACGTCAGCTCCGATCCCTTCTGCGCAGGACTTTATAACCTTAGCCCTATCCGCACCAGTGCAGTCCGGCGCTAAATGTGTCCCTACTACGTGACGGCTGAAAAATGCAGGTGGACTGTCCGACCCGAAGTGTAACACGTGTATTTCATGCTGTGCTTCACCAAGGTCACGTATTGCTGCAAGGGACATACGGTATTTTACGTCAGTTACTAACACTTTCATACAAGGCATACGTCCCCGCGTTTAATCAGGTCCAGGGCAACAGACTCATCAAGGGGTCTACTGATGAAGTAACCCTGAACTCTGTCACATCCGTGGATGCTAAGGTACTGCATTTGAGCTTCAGATCCATCTAATTCCAGTACACCTACGCTTGCGCCACTGCCCTCTAGTACCAATATAGGCACCAAAACCTTTTCATCATTCTGCAAAATAGTAATGCCCACCGGAGACTGGTCAAAAATAGTGTCAAACATCGTATTCCAGCCATACTGCCACTCGTTACAGACTCTAAGCGTCCTCACAAGCTCCAACTGGGCCTCCACACGCCTCTTCAGCGACTCCCCATACACCGGCTTGCGTATATAATCAGATACACCAGCGGCTAACACAGCGGCTTCCATTCCAGGCTCATCCTTGAGTACCTGTATAACCTCCAACTCACTGGCGGTTATAACGATATATTGTCTTATAAAGTCAACAACACTATTGATACTCTCAGAGCCCTCAACCGCCACTATCTTTGCATGCACGCCTATCCCCCCAATCAAAGCCATTTCTACAACTTGTATACCTAATTATACCTTGGTTTGCAAATTATGACAACTCCAAAGACAATATATAATCCAAGATAACCTCTTGGTTCTCATCCGGAGTTGTAAGGCGCGGACAGTTATACCTTTCAATGTACCACGCATCTTCCGAAATATGCAAACCAGCCTTTTCATACATAAACTTATGTACCAAACCTCACTCTTTCATCAAAAGATGTACACACCAATAATAAAGCATAGTTTGATATAATAAAATAAAACATGATAAAGTATTTACAAAATCACATCAATTAAGTATAATGATACTAGAGAGTGCGGGGGTGTAAATCATAAACGAAAAAATATGCACGGAAGCCCAGATGTTTTTAGATTGAGTCCGTTCTCTACTAGCAACAAATGAGTTTCAATTATCACAACGTGACAGGAATCAAGAATTTCTTGAAAAATATAAAATAAAAAG
>CAZIVK010000377.1:0-2014 GCA_964542515.1 uncultured Oscillospiraceae bacterium
CTCCGATAAGGAAGCTGTCAACGCTACTTAGTGCCTGTTTGGTGCGCATAGTATCAATGACCTTATGAAGTTCCTTTGTGTCCTCCATAGTCTGTCTAACGCGGCTTTCCAGGTCATGAGGTGTTGTCTTTAGGATATCGGCTACAGCAAGTAATTGACGTGTTCTTAGGTCAAATTCGTCAAGCATAGCGCTGCCAACCTTTGCCTCAATTCTTCTGACTCCGGCGGCTATTGACGCCTCAGTCATTATCTTAAAGGGACCAATCTTTGCGGTGTTGTCCAGATGTGTACCACCACAGAGCTCAATGGAGTAGTCCCCCATTGTAACAACTCTGACTGTGTTGTCGTATTTTTCACCAAACAGAGCCATTGCACCAAGTTTCTTTGCATCATCAATGGGCATCTCACGGGTGACAACAGGCATTCCCTCAAGGATCATCTCATTTACTTCACGCTCTACACTAGCAATTTCTTCACTTGTCAAGGCGGTAAAATGGGTAAAGTCAAACCTAAACTTGTCCTTTTCAACCAGAGACCCGGCCTGTTCCACATGGGTACCCAGTTTGTGGCGCAGTGCCTTATGCAGAAGGTGTGTAGCGGAGTGGGCGCGCATAATGGCCTTGCGGTACTGTGAGTCAATTTCTGCGCTTACTTTATCACCAATGCTCACTGTTCCACTTGTTACAGTGCCGCTGTGTATAAATTTACCGTCAGGTCGCTTGTGGACGTGAGTGATATTAAGCACTCCCATATCAGCCATTATTTCACCAATATCTGAGATCTGTCCGCCGCTCTCCGCATAAAAAGGTGTGCGGTCCAAAACTACAGAGGCCTCTTGGCCCGCTTGAGCCTGTGAGACAACCTCACCGTCTACAACAATGGCCAAAATATTGGAGTCTGATCTGAACTCAGAGTATCCTGTAAATTCAGTGATTACATCCTTATCCAGACCTAGGTCGGAGGAAGACCAGCCACCCAGGTCCCCCATGTTTGCCCGAGCTGCCCGAGCTCTGACACGCTGTTCCTGCATCAGGCTATTGAAGATGTCTATATCAAGATCAAGGTTGTTTTCATCAAGTATTTCAAGAGTAAGGTCTATAGGGAAGCCGTAAGTGTCGTAGAGCTTGAAGGCATCTTCACCGGACAGAGTTGAACTACCTTGGGACTTGGTTTTATCAATATACTCCGTCAGTAGCTTAATTCCTGAGTCAATGGTGAGGGCAAAGCGGTCCTCCTCCATTGCAATTACCTTCTCAATAAACTCTGAGCGCTCTTTAAGCTCAGGGTATGCTCCTGCGCTTTCAGCAATGACTGTACGGCTTACATTGCTTAAAAATGGACCCTCGATACCAAGAAGCTTTCCGTGGCGTGCAGCACGTCTAAGAAGGCGGCGTAGCACATAGCCTCTACCCTCATTTGATGGAAGAACCCCATCACTTACAAGCATAGTAGTCGAACGTATATGGTCTGTAATAACGCGGAGCGATATGTCGGACCTTTCACTGCTCTTGTACGTCACACCGGCAATTTCCGATATTCTCATCATGATGTTTTTAATTGTATCAACTTCAAAAAGGTTATCTACACCCTGCATAGTACATGCTATGCGCTCAAGACCCATACCTGTATCAATGTTTTTCTGAGCAAGGGGTGTGTAATTTCCTTTTCCGTCACTGTCAAACTGAGTAAAAACAAGGTTCCATAGCTCTACGTACCTGTCACAGTCACAGCCTACAGCACAGGTGTCCATACCGCAGCCAAACTCCTCACCACGGTCAAAGTGGATTTCAGAGCATGGTCCACAAGGTCCGGAACCGATCTCCCAGAAGTTGTCCTCGTCAAACCTGACTATGCGCGATGATGGGACTCCGGTTTGGTTCCAGAGTTCTTCGGCTTCGTCGTCATCTGTGTGAACGGTTATCCAGAGGCGCTCACCGGGTATTTCCATTTCAACGGTCAAAAACTCCCATGCCCACTCAATGGCTTCTTTCTTGAAATAATCGCCAAACGACCA
>CAZIVK010000378.1:0-2010 GCA_964542515.1 uncultured Oscillospiraceae bacterium
TTTGCGAGCCCCAAGTGCACGGAGTATACCAATCTCCTTGGTGCGCTCAAGGACCGATGTGTAGGTGATGATGCTGATCATGATAAGGCTGACAACAAGGGCGATGGCCGCAAAGGCAATAAGAACAATTGTTATAGCGCTCATAATTCCACTTGTCATGTCCGACATAGTGCCGGCGAGGTCGGTGTAAATAACCTGATCCTCAATATCCTGGTTCAGGTTGTAGCCGTCCAGGTAAGCCGTTACAGCGTCTTTTGTTTCAAAGTCATAGGGATAAACCATGGCCATGTAGGGGGTGGAGTTTCCACCTAGGTAGGATAAGAAGCTTGCTTTTGACTCCTCATCCAGCTCCTCCATAGACATGACATTTGTGTCACTGGACTCCTGGGCCTTCACTATTTCAGACGACAAGGAACTGTCTATGACCATCTGTGAAAGCTCGTCACTGTAAGCAATGCCTGCTCCAAGCAGGGCTATGTTCATGTCAGGCTTTTGGCGTACAATTCCGGCTATTTTGACGGTAATGTTTCCGTCTGCGTTGTACATGGCATCCATGTCTTGATTTGGGGCAAAGGTACCAAACTCGGATTTTACGTAGTAGTTGTCATTTGATATTATCTTGTACTCTGTGCCTACAATGTCTGCAAACTTTATGGACTTCTCATCATTCGTGTCAAAGCCCAGTGATTTAAGGGTGCTCTCTACTACACGGTTTTTAGTATCTACAACTAACACCAGGTCTGTAGGTGCAGTAGGGTATGCTCCTGCCAGTAGATCATAGTTTTTCTCCAGATATGGGGGGGAGTCCTTTTGTAATATCTTGGGGTAAGAGGACATGCCAAGCCCGTTCATACTTGTGGCGTTCCCCATTCCTCCGGACTGTCCGGAAGAGAAGGGTGCGGGTTTGACTGTGCCGTTTATATCACGTAATACATTCATGTTTACTATGCGGACATAGCCTATGCTACTGCTGATGTCAGGGCTGATGTTCTCAAGAAACTCAATGTATTCGTCTGTAAATACATTTGTGTGGGTGATGGTTGTATCCATGGGGTCGTAGGCGTAGACCTCGTCCGACTCGGCGAATTCTTCAGTTCCGGTCATCTGATTTTGCATAGTCTCCCGCATGGTGGCCATGTTTTCCGCGTTTATCACAGCTGCGGTTTGAGATATTATTATTGGAAATTCAGCCATAGCATCACTTTGAAAATTGTCTATCTGAGTCTGGAAACCGGTGGAGAGACTTAGTATAACCGCTATGCCAATAATACCAATGCTCGATGCAAAGGAGGTTAGGAAGGTCCGACCCTTTTTGGTTTTCAGGTTGTTGAAGGACAACTTCAGCGCTGTTATGAAGCTCATACTGGTGTGGGTGAGTTTGAAATTGTCTGCCTTATTCTTCTCAATATGCGGGTTTGAGTCCGAGACAACTTTTCCATCCTCAAAGCGCACAATTCTGTCTGCGTATTTCTCCGCGATGTCGGGATTGTGTGTTACCATAATAACCAGGCGGTCACGGGATAGCTCTTTTATGAGGTCCATTATTTGGGTGCTGGTGGTGGTGTCAAGAGCTCCGGTTGGCTCATCACAGAGCAGTATTTCCGGATTGTTTGCAAGCGCACGCGCTATAGCTACCCGTTGCATCTGTCCGCCGGAGAGCTGGTTTGGTCTCTTGTGAAGGTGTTCGGAGAGGCCCACCTGTTTTAAAACTTCAACAGCGCGCCCATGCTTTTCAGTCCTTGAAACGCCGCTCAGTGTCATACCGAGTTCAACGTTTTCAACAATGCTCAGGTGTGTAATGAGGTTGTAGCTTTGAAATACAAAGCCTACAGAGTTGTTGCGGTATGCGTCCCAGTCCTTCTCCACAAAGTCTGAGGTTTTCTTCCCTTTGATAGTGAGCTCGCCTGAGTCGTAGCGGTCTAGGCCGCCAATAATGTTTAGGCAAGTTGTCTTACCGGAGCCGGAGGTACCCAGTATTGCAACAAACTCCTTCTCCCTGAAAGCAACATT
>CAZIVK010000379.1:0-2009 GCA_964542515.1 uncultured Oscillospiraceae bacterium
GGATACTGGCTTCATGTACCAGCATTCCAATAGACATGTTCATCCATTCACTGAAGAATACGCTGGCTAGCAGGAATAATACAACGCCTACGGCTATAATGATGTTTTGCTTCATGTTCCTTGCTGTAACTTTGGTTAAGCCGAGTGCGTGGGGTAGGCGGCTAAAGTCAGAGTTCATTAGGACTACGTCGGAGGTCTCGATTGCTACGTCTGTGCCGCTTCCCATGGCTATGCCAATGTTTGCGAGGGCAAGTGATGGGCTGTCGTTCACACCGTCTCCTACGAAGGCAACAACCTGGCCTTCCTCTTCAATTAATCTCTTGATATATGCTGATTTATCTTCCGGTAACATGCTCCCGTGGGCTTCGGTTAAACCTAGCTCGCGGCTGACTACATCAACTGTTCCCTGATTATCACCTGATAACATAACGAGGTTTTTAACGCCCAGCTTCTTCAGCCTCCTGAGATCCTCTTTAACACCGGGACGTATCTGGTCTCTTACACCCATTAGGACTTTTAGGTCCCCATCAACAGATGTTATTACGAGTGAGTTTCCGCTTTTTTCTAGGCGGTCTATATCTGCCTTGGCCTGTTCACTTAGTACTACGTTTTCTCTCTCCATCAGGGCAACATTTCCAACGGCTACTCTGTGTCCGTTAATATTGGCAACAATTCCGCCGCCTTTTACAACTTCTGTGTTCTCAACCGGAGAAAGTGTTGTTTCACCAATCTCTGTCAATACCGCTTTTGCCAATGGGTGATCTGATTCCCGCTCAACACTCGCGAGGTATCCTAATGCTTCATCGATATTATTGCTGTAGTACTTCTTTTCCGAGACTGAGGGGTTACCCATAGTTAATGTGCCCGTTTTATCAAATACCATTGTATCCAATCTGCTAAAGTCACGTATAACTTCACTGCCTTTCAGCAGTACTCCGTTGCGTGCTCCGTTTCCAATTCCGGCAACGTTGGATACCGGTACGCCTATAACCAAAGCACCTGGGCATCCGAGGACCAGAATGGTAATGGCGAGCTCGAGGTCGCGTGAGAATATCCAAACTATAATGCTCAGAACAAGAACTGCTGGTGTATAGTATTTTGAGAAGCGGTCTATGAAACGCTCTGCCTCTGATTTTGAGTCCTGGGCTTCCTCAACCATTTCAATAATTTTTCCAAATGTAGTATCCTCACCTACGCGGTCAGCTACTATTTGAATGGTTCCGTTATCCAAGATTGTTCCTGCAAATACATTGGATCCCTTATCCTTTCCAACCGGAAGGGATTCACCAGTAATGCTTGCTTCGTTAATGCTGCCTTCACCGGTAAGAACCGTACCGTCAACGGGTACTTTTGCTCCAGTTTTGACGAGTAAGACATCGCCTACGTCAACATCATCTACATCAACTTCTTCGAATTCTCCATTTTCCATCTGCTTCAATGCACTTTCAGGCGCCATCTCTGTCAGTTCTTTTATGGCGGACCGGGTTTTGTTTAATGTGCGTTGCTCTAAATAAGCACCAAAGAGGAACAGGAATGTTACTATGGCTGATTCTTCAAAGTTTCGAATAAAAAATGCACCAACTACTGCGATGGTTACGAGAACATCAATACTGACAACCTTGACCTTTAGGGCTTGGTATGCTTGGATTGCTATAGGGGCGACACCCAAAACCGATGCGATAGCCAGGGCCGCAATAGCCACAACCTCATTCTTAAACCCCAGTTCAGCGGTAAATCCAATAGCTATCAATATAGCACTTATCAATGTTATATGATTTTTCTTACTTAATACAAACCTCTGCATGCCATCAACTCCTTGCAAATCTTTTAGCTGACCTTAGTGTACCATGATTTGCACCATAATTATTTGACCTGCATCAAAATAAAAAGAAAAAGGCTCTACCGGCGGCTGATGCTACCGGTAGAGCTTCAATTTAATAAGTTATCTTGCGTTGTAGCGATCCATAGCGGCCTGCTTCAGTTCGATGCAGCGGTCTATGCGCATGCTA